>JBFGSX010000081.1:0-7374 GCA_041566495.1 Thermoplasmatota archaeon | reverse complement strand
GCGATCGCCAGCGACGCCCGCGCCCAGAAGATCATCGCCATGCACGCCAAGGTGCAAGGTGTCCTGAACCTGGACGTCGGCATGAAGCTGGACGCGTTGCGACAAGAGGTCGTCGAGCGTCTCGCCGAACACGGCATCGACACGGACATCGACGAGCTGGAGAGCACCATGGGCCCCGTCGAGGACCTCTACGCCCTCGCCGATCACTTGCGCTGTCTCAGTTTCATGGTGGGCGACGGCTTGGTCCCTGGCAACGTCAGGGCCGGATACCTCATGCGTCTGCTGTTCCGCCGTGCCTTCCGTTTCTCCAACAACCTTGGCATCGCTTCCCCGCTCAGCGAACTCTTAGCGGACAACATGCGCCGCATGGTGCCTGAGTTCCCTGCGTTCAAGGACGCCATCCCTCGCGCCATCGAGATGGCCGACCTGGAGCACGAACGGTACGTCGAGAGCCAAGAGCGGGGCCTGCGCCTCGTGGACCGCGTCCTGCAGAAGAAGAAGGACCTCACCACCGAGGACCTCTTGGAACTGTACGACACCCATGGCCTGGGCCCTAACACGGTCGCCGACGCTGCCGCCAAGAAAGGCATCCAGGTCACCATCCCCGATGACTTCGACATCCTGTTGGCCGAGCGGCACAGCAGCGAGAAGAAGACCAAGGCCAAGCACCTGGTGCCAGCCGATGTCGTCGCCACCCAGCGTCTGTTCTACGATGAAGCAGGGCAATGGTTGCAGACGTTCGAAGGCACCGTCACTTGGGCGGGCGTCGTTGATGGCAAGCCATGCGCCACCCTTGACCAGACCTGCTTCTTCCATGAGACCGGCGGCCAACCCGGCGACCGTGGTACGTTGACCATCGGCACCCAGACAGTGGATGTGGTAGAGACCCGTAAAGACGGCGACCACTGTGTCCATGTCTTGAGCGCCGCCCTGGCCGTCGGCGACACCGTCACAGGCCACTTGGACTGGGCGCTGCGCATGGACCACACCCGCAGCCACACCGCCACGCACATCATGAACCAGACCGTGCGCCGGGTCCTTGGGCCACACAGTTGGCAAGCCGGGACGCAGAAGTACGCTGACTGTGCGCGGGTCGACATGAGCCACTACCGCCGACCCAGCCGAGAGGAACTGGCACAGATCGAAGTCTTGGCCAACCAGGTCGTCATGCAAGGCCGCCCCGTCATGCCAGAATGGACCACCCGCGACGTGGCCGAAGGCAAGTGGGGCTACCAACTCCTGCAGGGCGGCATTCCCAAGGGTTCCTCCGTCCGCGTGGTCCGCATCGGACCCGCTCCTGCCGGCAGCACGGAACCCGAGACACCGTTCGGGCCCGTCCGCAACGATGAGGATTATGACGTCGAATATTGCGGGGGCACCCACTGCACCACCACATCCCAGGTCGGCCCCATCAAGCTCTGGCGCACCGAGCGCGTGCAAGATGGCGTGGAGCGCTTCGAGTACAGTGCCGGTGCCCATGCGGTGGGTCGCTGGCAAGGGGACGAAGATCGTCTGCGGGAAGCCGCAGAGGCCATGGGGGTATCTCCCGGCGATGTCCCTCAAGCCGCCAAGAAATTCTTCGATGAATGGCGTGAGCGTGGCAAGCTCCTGGAAGAGGTCCAGAAGCAATTGGCCGAACTGAAGGCCGCTGCCGCTGCAGGGGCCGCGGAAGAGGTCAATGGTGTCCGCATCATCGTGGACGGCGGTCTCGACCCGGGTGCCTTGCAGAAGACCGCGGCCAACCTGGTCGCTGAAGCCAAGACCATCGCGCTCCTTGCTGCCCCAGCCGGAGGCCAGGTGCGCTTGCTGTTCGGCCGCAGCCCCGACGTGGACGTCGACATGGGCGCCGTGTTGCGAGAAGCGGCAGCTGTCATCGGTGGCAAGGGTGGCGGTCGTCCGGACTTCGCCCAAGGCGCTGGACAGGACAACGGCAAGGTGGCCGAGTGCCTCGACGTGGCCCTTGGCGTCGTCAAGCAACGCCTCGCCTGATTTTTGGGAACCGATGATTCAAATCAACGTGGCTACGCTGCGCGCCATTGGATAGAACGGAGCCTTGGGGGCCCCTTTTTTCTAGGCCCCTCCCGCTCCTCGTCCGCTTCGCGTGTGGCTTTGCCCGCATGCGGTGTGGTGAAACCGATGACCAACCAAACGACTGTCGCCGCGGCGACGACCATGCTGATCCTCGTGATGATGACCGGAACCATCGGCCTGGCATCCCCCACGACCGACTACGACGCCTTCATGGCGCAAGTGGCCGCCGAGCCGGGCTACTTGGTGGCCGTACCTGGAGACACGACCTTGGACGTGCTCTTCACCGGGGCCGCGCCAGATCTTCCTGCCGTCGTGGACGACCGGATCGTCATCGCCCACGAGTTCCAGGAACCCCAACGGATGCGCACCTCCGTGTCCTCGGTCACCGACCTGACCCCCACCCAGGCCCTGAGCCACGGCATCCCCCCGTTGCCCGAAGACGCGGTCGGCATCGGCCCCGGCAGCCCGTTGCTGCAGAACATCGGCGGCTCCTGGTACATCTGCAGCGCCAACTTCGTCTTCCAGTCCGGCTCCAAGTACTACCTCGGGTCCGCGGGCCATTGCTTCCTTGGGCAGGGCGCCACTTCGAGCCACGGCGCCGGCGCCAACTACAACCTCAACCAGGTCACCGTCGAGGTCTGCGTCGACTTCTGCTACTTCGGAGGCCAACTCCAGGGTTTCCTGGGAGACATGATCACGCTGGGTAGCCCCACGTACGCCCGCCAGACCGGTAGCGGCGGGGACATCGGCAACGACTTCGGCGTCGTCGAGATCCCCAGCCAGTACCACCACCTGATCCGCCCAGAGATGCCCATGTGGAACGGCCCCACCGGCGCCGATGGCAACGAAGGCACCGGCAACACCGTGGTCCATTACGGCAACGGCATCGAAGCCGGCACGTTCGTCGCCTCCAAGGGCCGCGCCGGCACGTCCCTCAACGACGGCGACGCCAGCAGTTGGCAGGCGCTTGTCAGCATCGCCGGAGGAGACTCCGGGTCCGCCATCAACCATGGCACCATCGGCACCTCGGTGTTGGAAGGGGGCGATGCCCTGGGCATCGTCACCCACGGCTTGATCGTCCCCGGCGTGCCCCTTGGCTGGGGCACCAGCATCGAGCGCGCCATCACCATGGCCACGGAAGCCAACCTCAACCTCCAGCTCGTGCTGGCCGGTGGCTCCACCACCACGCCTCCTCCCCCGCCCACGCCGGACCCCGCCCCCGACACGCTCTCTGCCACCAAGGGCACCAAGGGCAAGAACGCGGTCGTCGACCTCTCCTGGTCGAACGGTGGTAGCAGCGTGGACATCTACCTGAACGGCGCCGTCGATGCCACCGTGGCCAACAGTGGCGCCTACACGGACAACCTTGGCAAGCAACCCAGTGGGACGTACACGTACCAGGTGTGCAACGCGGGTACCTCGGACTGCTCGAACACGGCCAGCGTCGTGTACTGATCCGGCCCGACCCCTCTTCCCTTTCTCCCCCTTGCTCTTGGCGAGGTGGCTGGCCTAGGCTAGGATCTCTCCGAGAATGACGCTGACGCAACACCCCCTGAATGGTCAGCGGAAGCGCGCCGTCTTCTCGGTGAGCCAGCGGTTCCACTGCATCCAGCGCACTAGCAGGTAGGTGATGCGGAGGGTCGCTTCGACGATGGTGGCGAACAGGATGAAACCGAGGATCAGTTTCCATTCATCCTTGAGGGCAAGCAGCGCGGCGTTGCCTTCCTTGATACCTGCAAAGCTGCCCTCGACGAGGAAGAAACCAAGCAGTGCAAGGGGCAGCAGCTTGGCCAGGTCATGGCTGGTGGCTTCATTGATGTATGCGGCCAAGCGGACCGCCAACAGGATCGCCATGGACAACGAGAACACTTCCACCGGTGGCCGACCGGCTCCGATGAAGACGAGGTTGGCAGAGAGCATCACGAAGAACAACGCCCCGACCAGGGGGAAGATCACCAAGGACCGGACCTCCCTGAGCCAACGCTTGGAGCTGCTGGCTTGCCTGGAGATGTCTTCAGCGGCGATCTCCACGGCTTCGCGCACCTCTTCCTTGGCGGCTGCCACCGCCTCTTTGATCTCTTTGTCCCCGGTGGCGTCCGCCTCGAACTTCAGTTCAGCAGCTTCTGCAGCACTGTCCTTTGCGCGGGCCATCGCTTCGTGGATGTCCTTCTCGGCGGAGATGTCCCGTCGGCTGGCGAACATCCGTCGCTTGCTGATGATCTGGTAGAACGCGTTGACGATGAGCCCGTAGACCAAGATGGCCGCCGCCATCTGGAGGATGTCCCACGTAGTGGTGCCACCTAGGGGAAACTCTGCCATGGGCCGATGCAATCACCACACGCTCAAGAAGGTGTGTCTTCAAACCGCTCCAAATAGGCATCCAATCGCAGTTTGCGACGGGTGCTGTTGCTGGTCATGCAGCGGACCTTGCCAAAGACGTCCCGTTCCTGCCATGGGCGATCGTAGCGGCCGAGGCACCAGAAGATGCCGCTGACGCTGTTGGGGTCCCGGCCGTCCAACGCGTACTTGTCGTTGAGGTGGAGCATCCAGTCCAAGGCGGTACGGGCATCGGGGGCCCATTCGAGGATCTTCTTGCCCCAGAGCATCCGCATGTAGTTGTGGATGATGCCCTCTTCCAGGAGTTGCCGTTGGGCGGCGTTCCAGATCTCGTCGTCCGTGGCGGCCGCCTCCAGTTCCTCCAGCTTGTAGGTCTTGATGCGGTCGGCGTCGTGGGTGGCCAGGGTCTCCTTGGCCCATTCGGGGAGGCTGTCGTATTCCCGGTAATGGGGGTCGTGGAGGGCTTGCACGTGGCCTAGTTCGCGCCACGTGATGACCTGGTCCAGGAAGGCTTCGGCCCCTTCGCTGAGGCCCCACCAGCCACTGCGTTGACCCTTGGTCTCGCCCAGTCGACCGGGGTGCCAGTCTTCCTGTTCGAGGATGCGCCAGACCACTTCTGCGGCGCCCATGTGGCCGAAGTGCAGGTAGGGGCTCAGGCCGCTTTCAGCGTGGGCATCGGGGTGGTTGCGTTCCGGGTAGCGGTCGATGTTGCTGGCCAAGGCGTCGAGCCGGAACCTGGCCGCTTCTCGCCCACCGGGGGTGTCGCTGACCGGAGGGATGGGGGCGACGTCGTAGCTTGGTGGCTTCGTGACGTCCGTGACAGGCCACCGTTTGAGGATGTCCTCAGGGATCTCGCCACCGGGGGCCATGTCAAGGATCTCTTCTGCAGGGCGCCGGGTGAGGTGTTGTACGACGTTCTTCTGTAGGAACCGTCGGAACTGGTAGGCTGACGAGTACGCTTTGTCCGTGATGGACAAGGGCAGGATGCCGACGCTGTCGACGGCTTCCATGCGGACCGGTAAGCGGCTCGCTGCATCGAGCATTTGGGGGAAGAAGAAGCCCGGGTGGTCGTCTGCGACGATGAGACTGGCGTGTTGTGCGTAGGCCTCCAGCAAGCCCTTGCCCGCGCCAGGGGTGGGTTCGATGTAGGGATGGTAGGCGACCTCTTCGTCTGCGCAAGTGACGGCGTGCTCCAGCATGCCTTGTTGGACAAAGGTGTGGAACCGCTGGCATGCATAGGGATAGTCTGCACGAAGGGGTTCGAGGATGATGAGCGGCTTGTTGAGGCCCACTGCTTGCATGACCGCGTGATCAAGGGCATGGTTCCAGTGCAGGCGCCTCTGGCTGGTCATCCAGTACACCACGGGGCCGTCCCCCCGGGGCGCGTCGTTCAGGGGTCGGATGCGTTCAAGCACGTAGCATCCACTCCGCGGGGTACGGGTCCAGGTATGTCTGGTCCTGCAACCATGGCGGAGCGTGTTTCCGGACGTGGTGTTGCAACAAGACCATGGGCACCAAGAGCGGCACGGTGCCTTCACGGTATTGGCGGATGGTCGTGACGAGTTCGTCCCGGTCGGCGGCGTCGATGGCGTCGCTGACGTAGCCTTGGATGTGGTCCAAGACGTTGGCGTGGCGTCCCCGGGTGCTCTGGGTCTTGAGTGCCGTGGGCAGGGTGGCGCGGTATCCTGGCACGTCCCCGTCCGCGGCCAGGCGGCCAAGGCTGCTGGTGTGCCCGGGGTGGTGTGCCATCAGTGTCAGTTTGTGGCGGGCATGCCATTCCTGCAGCTCTTGGACCCTCGGTGATGGACCCAGTTTTTCCCAGCGTAGCCAGCAGAAGGCTTGGTCGAAGAAGTGTTCCCGCCAGGCCGGTTCGGTGAGGCGACCCGCCTCTGTGACAGGGATGTCCCGCTCGATCAGGTGCCGGGCGATGAGGCCTGGTTCTCGTCCGCTCTGTTTACCCCCCGCCCACACGGGGACGTTGAGTCCACAACTGGGACTGTTGCGCATGAGGATGATGCCGTGGACATCGTCTGTGGGCACTTGCTCTTGCAAGGCTTCCGTGTGGTCATCCCCGTCCTTGGTGACCGCACGCACACCCTCGCCGGTCCGTTCAAGGCGCAGCGTGGGCCGGGGTGTGCCCAGCACGGCGTTCTCGGGGCAGAACGGCTTGAACTCCACGTGGGGGCCGACGATGTCCACTAGGTAGTCGACCCGCTTGTGCCCACCGTTCCAGCGGACCTGCTCCCCCAAGAGGCAGGCAGAGATACCCAAGCGCAGGTTCATGCTGCTTCCCCAATGGCCTTCACCATCGCCTTGAACAGCGGCTTGTGCAGGGGATAGACCGCCATCCAGTACAGGATGCCCGGGACGCCTCGGGGTTCGAACAAGGCGGTCTGGGTCAGCAGCGTGCCCCCTTCATGGGGAACGGTTTCGAATTGCAGCCAGGCCTTGCCCGGGAGCCTCATCTCGGCGCGCAGGCGGATCAGGGCATCTTGCTCGACCGCCTCGACGCGCCAGAAGTCCACGGCGTCCCCTGGGACCATGCTGGTGCGGGACCGTCGCCCCCGACGCAGGCCAGGGCCGCCGACGAACCGATCCAAGGCGCCTCTCAGGCGCCACGCCCATTGCCACGCCAGCCAACCCGTCTCACCCCCCAGCGACGAGACGACCCGGAACACTTCTGCCGGGGGTGCGTCCACGTGGATGCTACGGGTCTCTTGCTTCAGGTTCTCCCAATCGTTGAGCCGGAATCCTTCGTCCCCTTGGGCGTTGGACCAGCGGGTCTCCACGTCGTCTGCTTCGATACGACCCAAGGCCAGGCTGACCGCTTCCGCGTAGCCGACCGGATGGATGTCCGGGAACACCCGGCGGACCTTTCCGATATCACCCACCAGGTCCTGGCTCATGCCCTTGATGATCGGGATCGCGAGTTTGTTGGAGACCGGGGTGACCAGTTGCACCCAGCGAGCGGCGAGCCCGGGGGCCAGGACGGGCGTGGGGACCAGG
>JBFGSX010000080.1:0-7376 GCA_041566495.1 Thermoplasmatota archaeon | reverse complement strand
GACGGACAAGATCCCCTTGCCGGAACTGTTGATCGACGAGGTCATCGGCCAAGACGAAGCGGTCACCACCGCCAAGAAAGCCGCCCGCCAAGGCCGTCACTTGCTGCTCTTAGGAGACCCCGGCACGGGCAAGTCCATGATCGCCAAGGCCATGGCCCAGATCCTACCCGACCGCCACTTGGACGACGTCCTGATCTACCCCAACCCTTCGGATGAGAACCGCCCCGGCGTCCGCATCATGAAGGGCGGCAATGGCCGCAAAGCCATCGCCAGTGCCTCCGAGCGCGCCAAGAAATCGGTGCTGGGTCGCTGGCTCGTGGACATCTTCGTCGTCGTCGGCCTCCTGGCTATCGGCGCATACACGCTGATCAAAGGCGAAGGCTACACCACCTTCGGCATGATGTTCATCGGGGGCCTGTTCTACATCTTGGTCACCAAGAACTTCAAGGGAAAGGCGAGCAAGCTCGTCCCGAACCTCATCATCGAACGCCCGGACCACGCGGTCCCGGCGCCCTTCGTCGATGCCACCGGCAGCCACGCGGGCGCGCTCTTGGGCGACATTCGTCACGACCCGTACCAGTCCGGTGGCCTCGAGACCCCCACCCATGAGCGCATCGAACCCGGCGCCATCCACAAGGCGCACAAGGGTATCTTGTTCATCGACGAGGTCAACGTGCTGCGGCTCGACAGCCAGCAATCCTTGCTTACTGCCTTGCAGGACAAGAAGTACGGCATCACCGGCAAGTCCGACGCCAGCAGTGGCGCCATGGCCCGCACCGCCAAGGTGCCCTGCGACTTCATCCTCGTCGCCGCAGGCAACATGGACGTCATCGACCCCGGCCAACAAGGGGAACACGTAGGCCTCCACCCTGCCTTGCGCAGTCGTATCCGTGGCTATGGCTACGAAGTCTACGTCCGCGCCGTCATGGAAGACACCGACGAGAACCGCCGCAAGCTCGTGCGCTTCGTCGCCCAAGAAGTCCGCCGCGATGGCAACATCCCCCACTTCGAAGCAGCCGCCGTCGCCGAGATCATCCGTGAAGCCCAGCGACGCAGTGGCCACTCCGGCAAACTCACCCTCCGCCTTCGTGAACTGGGTGGCCTCGTGCGCACTGCGGGCGACCTGGCCCGCGACCGCAACGGCCAGTACGTGACTGTCGACGATGTACTGGGTGCCAAGGACATGAGCATGAGCCTCGAGTACCAAGTGACCCGCCGTGGCATCGAAGTCACCACCGCCCGGGAAGCCATGCAGGTCAGCGGCCACGTGGTCGGCACCGCCACCGGTGCCAGTTTCCTTGGCACTGGAGAGACCGGCGAACCCGCCGGCCTCGTGGTCCCCGTCGAAGCGGACGCCACCATCAGCAGTGACCGTCACCGTGGCGGCATCTTCGTGGGAGGCGGTTTGGAACAGACCCACATCCGGGACAACGTCAACGCCATGATGAAGCGCCTACGCGGCCACGACATGGCCGGCATCGACATCCACGTCCAAGCACTCCTGCAACAAGCCGGCGCCAGTGCCGACAGCCTCGGCGCCGCCACCGCCATCGCGTGCATCAGCAGCCTGGAAGACCTGCCCATCAAGCAAGACGTCGTCGTCATCGGCGCCCTCGCCGTCAGTGGCCGCCTGCGCCACGTGGATGGCATCACGCAAATGATCGAAGCAGCAGCCGATCTCGGCTACGCTGCTGCGGTCGTGCCCCGCGCCAACGAGGACGACATCCTCTTGGAGCACCGCTACCGCGACCAGATCAAGGTCATCCTCGCAGACGACCTGGCCGATGTCCTGCCCCACGCCTTCAAGGCCCGCCCGGCCCGCCTGAAGGCATTGGCGGATGCATTGCGGCAGAAGCGCAAGGCATAGCCGACATCTGGACCATAGGACCTATCAACCGCCGGCCCCGTGAGCCGGTCATGCGCCTTGCGGCCATCTTGACCATCGCCACAATGATCCTTGCCGGGTGCGCCGAATCGGCGCCCGTCGTCGAGGACGAGCCCGTCGCACCCATCCACTCGGAGCCCGTCCAAGCCACCCCGACGAAAAACATCATGGCCACCGCCACATCCGAGAGGACCCACCTCCTTCGGATTTCGCCGAGCGCACCGGTCGCCGGCTTCGTGATCGACATTCCCGACGACTCCGCATATGCAGCATTCCCCGGCTCGTCGTTCAGCTACGTCGACGTCGCCTTTGCGCCCGTCTTCGACACGCCACCCCAAGGCCTCGGCGTGTTCTACTTTGACATGCTGTCGGGCGCCCTCATTGGAGGCCACCTCATGGTGCCCGTTCAAGGGACGCAGTGGTTGACGGCGGCTCTCCCCACGCCATTCGACCAAGCCGCCGTTCTGGCACCTTGGGTGGCAAGCCTCCCAGGCGAAATGGAAGGTGGCTCCGTGGGCATCGTCGTCGCCGGCAACGGTGTCACACAGAACCTGAGCGTCGCGATGCACGTCGCCAACGGGGAGCTCGATTGGTTCAATCCCCTTTCTGCCGAGACCATCCTAAGCAAGGCCCCGGACGCGCCCCAACCCCACGGCACCGGGACCGGTTTCGAGGTCGAACTCTACACTGAACTCCACCTGGGCCTCTTGGGAACGCCCGGCTTGCTGGGCCTCGTCGCCACTGCAGGCAACCCCACCGTGGATGAGCGCCTCCAGACGTGGGTCCCACCCCATGGCGGGGTCCGTGATGCGACCGTGACGGCGGACACCGCCATCGAATCCGGTTGGTCCTACGCATCGACAGGCCACCTGGCGGCCGAAGGCGTCACCCAGTGGTACCACTCCGTCGAAGCATCGGGCGCCTCCGCGGCCGACGATGGCACCCTTGCATGGGTAGGCAGCTACGGTCTCCTAGGCTCCGCCTTGGTCTTCGGCCTGCCCATCGGCACCGCCGCCGGCGACGGCCCCGGTGCCAGCGCCGCAACGGTCGAGGTGCAAGCCGCCACCAACAACGAGGTCTACCTTCTCCTGGCGGAGACCATCGCCTTCGACCAATCCCTCGCCGCGCTCCTCGGCGTCCGTGCGACGCCAACCACCAATCTCTTCGAGGGCCTGCTCAGCATCGACACCGCCACAGGGATCATGACCATGGGCGGCGAAGCACCCATCACGCACAGCGGATTCATCGCCGCAGACCCTTCCCCTTAAGCGAAGCGCCGACTTGGACGACCTGTTGTTCCGTCGAGTCCTCATCGCCAACCGGGGCGAGATCGCAGTCCGGGTCATTCGAGCATGCCGTCGCCTGGGCGTCGAGACCGTCGCTGTCTACAGTGACGCAGACAAAGATGCTCTGCACGTGCGCCTTGCTGACCAAGCGGTCCACATCGGCCCCGCTCCGAGCAGTGAATCCTACCTCGTCCAGGACAAGGTCCTGCAAGCTGCCCTCGACACGGGCGCCGAAGCCATCCACCCAGGCTACGGTTTCCTCTCCGAGAACGCCAGCTTCGCCCGCAAGGTCGTCGCGGCTGGCTTGGCCTTCATCGGCCCCAGCGCCGACGCCATGGACAAGATGGGCGACAAGGTCGCAGCCCGCGCCAATGCGGTCCTCGCAGGCGTGCCCGTGGCCCCAGGCAGCGACTCCCTGAAGGACGCCGATGACGCGGTCAAGCAAGCAGAACGTATCGGCCTCCCGGTCATGCTCAAAGCCGCTGCAGGTGGCGGGGGCATCGGCATGCGCATCGTGCGCGACCAAGCCGACATCCGTTCCGAATTCGAAGCCTGCCAAGCCCAGGCCCGCAACGCCTTCGGTGACGACTCCGTGTTCATGGAGAAGTTCATCGAGCGCCCCAGGCACATCGAAGTGCAGATCCTCGGCGACCAACACGGCCACTGCATCCACCTCTTCGAACGGGAATGCAGCATCCAACGGCGCCACCAGAAACTGGTCGAAGAAGCCCCCAGCCCCGGCCTGACCCGCCTGCAACGGGAAGAGATCGGCGAGAAGGCCGTGCGCCTGGCCCAACTCGTGGGCTACAGCAACGCAGGCACCCTTGAGTTCCTCTACGAGGATGGCGAGTTCTACTTCAACGAGATGAACACCCGCTTGCAAGTAGAACACCCGGTCACCGAAATGGTCACCGGCGTGGACCTCGTCGAATGGCAACTTCGGATCGCAGCCGGCGAACCCCTCACCCTCCAACAAGGAGACATCACCATCAACGGCCACGCCATGGAGGCCCGCATCAACGCAGAGGACCCCTTCGATGGCTTCCGCCCCAGCCCCGGCCCCGTCCGCGCCCTGCGCCTACCCCAAGGAGCAGGCGTGCGCTGCGACGCCGGCCTGTACACCGGATGGACCATTCCGTCCGCCTACGACTCCATGGTGCTCAAACTCATCACCCACGGGGATGACCGAGAGCACTGCATCGCCCGCATGCAACAAGCTCTGGCCGACCTGGAGATCGACGGCTTCACCAGTAACCAGGCGTTCCATGAACGCCTCATGGCCAACGACATCTTCCGCTCCGCCGACCTGAGCACCCGCTTCCTCGAAGAAGTGGATCTCATGAAGGACGGCCACACCCCAGATCCTGCCTCATTGGCCCGCGTCGCGGCGCTTGTGGCCGCGCTGCGTGACCACCCGGGAGGCGGTCTGGCAGCCATCCAACAAGCCCAACATCTTCCTGCCGTGACCCACCGGGTTCCTGGCAAGCGCGACTGGAGGACTGCCTGATGGAAGCCACCATCACCCTCGACGGACGGCAACACCATGTCCGCATCGAGGAAGTGGACGGCATCTGGCAAGCCCACGTGGACGGCGCATCCTTCCGGCTCAAAGTGGACCGCCGCGGCAGCCAAGCCGCCGTGGACGCCGGGGGCAGTGTGCACGTCATCGACCTGGCCAATCCTCACACCGCCATCATCGACGGCAGCCACGTCATATTCCGCATCGACTCCCTGAAGGGCGTCGCGGGCGCCACGGAGGCCCGCACGGGTGGCCATGGACCCATCAAGCCCCCCATGACCGGCCGCTTGGAGCGCATCCTCGTCAAGGAAGGCGACGCTGTCAGCCGTGGCGACGTGTTGTTCGTGCTTGAAGCCATGAAGATGCGCAACGAGGTCAAGTCCCCCGCGGACGGAATCATCGGCAAGGTCATGGCGACCGCTGGTGACGCTGTGGACCCGAGCCTACCGGTGCTAGAATTGCTGGAATCCTAGGGTTCTCGCGCTTTTTGAAGGGCGGTTTATAGTAAACCACGTCGCTACCAGGCAATTGGAGACCAGGCCGCTCATCCGGCCTCCTCCTACCACGGCTGCGCGATCCGACCACCCACGCCAGCAAAGAACCGACCACCACCCCCGGGGGCATCAGCTCCCATTGTTTTGCGTGCGCGGCCGTGGTCCCTTTCCCCAAAGGGACCCCAGAAGACCCTTGAGCGACGGCGCAGGACCGACGCCCTGATACCACCCCGCGCATGTCCCCGCTCGTGGACCAGCAGACCGCGAGCCGCGAGCAGGCTCTGCGCGCCGATATCGAACGCCTCCAGCAAGGTGGCCCCCAGAAGTACAAGGACCGACTCCCCAGCGAAGGCAAGCTCTTCGTCCGCGACCGACTTGATCTGTACTTCCCCGCCGGACTCGACTTCGAAGACGGCTTGTTCGCCAACAACCAACGGGCCGCTGAAGGCCTCGCCGCCGATGGCATGGTCACTGGTAGCGGCACTATCCACGACCGCCACCTCTGGGTCATCGCCAATGACTACACCGTCAAAGCCGGCAGCATGGCCGAGCGGGGCGTCGAGAAGTTCATCCGCGTCCAAGAACGGGCCATCCGCACCCAGAAACCGGTCCTCTACCTCATCGATTCCAGTGGTGCCCGCATCACCGACCAAGCAGGCTTCTTCGCCAACAACCGTGGCATTGGGAAGTACTTCTACAACCACAGCATCATGAGTGGCAAGGTGCCTCAGATCGGCGTCCTGTACGGACCCTGTGTCGCCGGCGCCGCCTACACGCCCATGTTCTGCGACTTCCAGATCATGGTGCGGGGCATGAGTGCATTGTGCATCGCCAGTCCCCGCATGGTCGAGATGGTCACCGGCGAAAAAATCACCATGCAGGAACTGGGGGGCGCCGACTTCCACATGAAGGAATCCGGCAGTTGCCACATCGTCGTGGACTCCGAAGCCGAAGCGGCATTGATGGTCAAGAAGCTCCTCACCTACATCCCGGACAACTGCGACCAGTTGCCCCCCATGTACGAGACCGTCGACCCCCTCCGCGACCCCCTCGAGATGGACAGCATCGTCCCCGCCGACCCCAACCAAGCCTTCGACATGCACGACCTGATCGACGCAGTCGTCGATGGCGACAGTTGGTTCGAACTGAAGGCCGACCACGCAGAGGAACTCATCACCGGCTTCGCCCGCCTCGGTGGCCGCGTCGTCGGCATCGTCGCCAACAACAGCCTGCACCGCGCCGGGGCCATCTTCCCCCACTCCGCTGACAAGGCCGCGGAATTCATCACCACCTGCGACGCCTACAACATCCCCCTCGTCTACCTCTGCGACACCCCTGGCTTCATGGTCGGAAGCGAAGTGGAGCGCATGGGCATCCTGAAGCGCGGCAAGAAATTCATCTACGCCACCAGCACCGCCACGGTGCCCAAGGTGTGCGTCGCCGTGCGCAAAGCGTACGGTGCCGGCATCTACGCCATGTGCGGCCCCGCCTTCGAACCGGATGGCG
The DNA here is from genome assembly GCA_041566495.1 of Thermoplasmatota archaeon. Lineage (GTDB taxonomy): Archaea > Thermoplasmatota > E2 > JACPAO01 > JAHFTW01 > JBFGSX01. Next base: position 686 of record JBFGSX010000080.1, on the reverse strand, counting down.
TCATCGCACTCCCCGGCGCCGAGATCGCCGTCATGGGTGCGGAAGCCGCCATCAACGCCGTGTACGCGCGCCAATTGGCCGCCATCACGGACGAAGCCGAACGTGAGCAGCGCATCGAAGAACTGCGCGCCGAATACCGCAAGGACATCGACATCCACGTCACCGCCGACGACTTGATCGTCGACCACATCGTGCCTCCGAGTGACCTGCGCAAGGAACTCATCGCCCGGCTCAACACGTACGAGACGAAGCACCTACCGTTGCCCCGCCGTGGCCACGGCACCGTCATCTAAGCCCACGCATCGGAGGGAAGCGGCCAAGTGCCCGGTGGTCGCTGACCCCGCATGACAGCCCTCGATGGAACCATGCACCTTCTGCACGTGGCGGCAGCCATGGCTTGGTTCGGCGGGGGCCTCTTCGTGGTCACCCGGTACTCGCCAGCCATGAAAGGGGCCGGACCCGCAGCGGGCCCTGTGCAGCTGTCGATGCTGCGCAAAGGGGGCCTTGGGCCGTTCTTCTTGCCAGCGGGTGCAGTGACCCTGTTGACGGGGTTCTATCTGTACTACAGTTTTGAGGCCTGGAACCTGACGGGCGCCCAGGGTTTGATGCTGAATCTGGGGGTCTTGACGGGGACCGTGGCGTTCGTCCTTGCCGCGGCGGTATCAGGGCCCACGGAGCGCAAGATG
>JBFGSX010000079.1:0-7413 GCA_041566495.1 Thermoplasmatota archaeon | reverse complement strand
GGCAACAGCTTCGCCTCCGACTTCAGCACGGATCAGTTGTTCCAGATCTTCACCGGCAACGCCGCCAGGTGGAGCGACGTCACCCCTGCCATCACAGGCGCCCCCAACACAGCCATCACGCTGTGCATCCCGGACAATGAATCCGGGACGTACGAGTACTTCTTCGAGGAGATCCTCACCGCCAAGGACGAGGCCGCCCGGTTCGCGAGCAAGGCCTCCCAGTCCCCGGAGGACAACGCGCTGGTGACCTGCATCGCAGGCGACAACAATGCCATCGGCTTCTTCGGATTCGCCTACGTGGCCAGCAACGCCGACAAGGTCAAGCCGGTCTCCGTCGGAGGCATCATGCCCAGCGCCCAGACCATCGAAGATGGCCGCTACACGCCGTTGAGCCGCCCCCTCTACATCTACACGGCCGCCAGCATCACAGGCCCAGCGTACGACTACATCCACTACATCCTGACCGATGGACAGGAACTGGTCCCCACGGTCGGCTACGTCAAGCTGAGCCCTACCGTCCAGCAAGCGATGCTGAGCCAGCTCGAGAACCTATAGGCGCCGGGCGACCGGACCTTTGCCGCGGTCCCACCCCACTGCCACCGCCTTCTGCCGGTGTTGACTCTATAGCTACCCTAGATTATTGGGAGGACTGCTAATGACCGAGACAGGTGGGCGCTGACGTGGCCCCAGAGACCGCATTGGCCTTGCGCCTCCGCATGGACCCCCGCGCCCGCAACGGTGACGTCGTCGCGCGCATGCTGTTCATGCTGGCCGGACTGTCCGTCTTCCTCGTCCTGGGCTTCATCCTTTGGACCCTGGTCAGCAACACGGCCTTGTTCTTCGGGGAAGTGTCCCTTTGGCAATTCCTGACGGACACCTTGTGGTCCAATACGTCCCGTTCCGGAGCCACGGCCAGCAACCAATCCTGGGGCATCATGCCCCTCCTGACCAGTACCTTGGTGATCGCACTTGGCGCCGCATTGGTCGGCGTCCCCATCGGCCTGGGCACGGCCATCTACCTCGCCGAATACGCCAGCACCCGGACCCGCGCCATCATGAAGCCGGTCCTCGAAGTCCTGGCAGGCATCCCGTCGATCGTCTTCGGTTTCTTCGCCCTCCTCGTCATCAGCCCCCTCATCCACGAATGGACCGCCCCCGGCACCATCGGTCACGCCATCTTTGGCAAACAGGCCGGCACCTTCAGCGGCCTCAACGCCATCGTCGTGGTCGGCATCATGGTCATTCCCATCATCACCAGCCTCTCCGAGGACGCCCTGCGAGCCGTGCCCGGGCACCTGCGGGAAGCCAGCCTGGGCCTCGGCGCGACGAAGTGGGAGACCATCAGCAAAGTGGTCATCCCATCGGCCCTGAGCGGCATCACCGCCAGCATCGTCTTGGGCGTCGCCCGGGCGGTCGGGGAGACGATGGCGGTGACCTTGGCCGCCGGCGCCGGTACCGCCCAATCCCTGAGTGGCAATCCCGTGGAGCCCATGGTCACCATGACCAGTTTCATCGTCAACCGGATGGGGGGTGACGCACCACGGGACGGCGCCCAGTTCCACGCGCTGTTCGCGGTCGGATTCACGCTCTTTGTGGTGACGTTCCTCCTGAACATCCTCGCTAGGCGCTTCGTCCGCCGCTTCCGAGAGGTGGACACCACATGAGCGCCTTCGGCAAGGACGCCCGCCTCAAGCGCCGGCAACGCAAAGAGACCGCCATGAAGGGACTCCTCATGACTGCGGCCGGGCTCACTGTCGCTTTCCTGGCTGTGTTGCTCGTGCGGCTGGTGAGCGACGGCATCACGGCGCTCGATTGGGACTTCTGGAGCCTGCGTTACTCTCCAGGGAGTCTGCGCCGGGGCGGAGCCAGTGGCATCCTCGACTCACTCCAAGCGACGCTGACGGTCCTGGGGTTGACCATGCTGTTCGCCATCCCCGTGGGCACCTCGGCAGGCATCTACTTGCATGAGTACGCAGGCAATAGCCGTACCACCGAATGGATCCGCGCCACGGTGGCCAATCTGGCCAGCGTCCCCTCCATCGTGTACGGTCTGCTGGGTCTGGCGGTCTTCGTACGCTTGTTCGCCTTCGGATCGACCAATCTGAGCAGTGCGCTCACGTTGGCGGTGCTGGTCCTGCCCATCCTCATCGTGGCCACCGAAGAGGCACTCAAGACCGTCCCACAATCGGTGCGGGATGCCAGCATCGCCATGGGCGCCACGAAATGGCAGACCATCCGCTACCATGTTCTTCCGTACGCTTTGCCTGGCGTCCTGACCGGCCAGATCCTGGCCCTCAGCCGCGCCGCCGGGGAGACCGCACCCCTGGTCGTCTTGGCCATCCCGGTCTACACCTTGGCCGCAGGCCCCGGCATCTTGGCCCCAGGGGCGCCACTGCAGTTGCGGGCCTACACCCTTGCCTGCGACCCCAACTCATATGCTCGACTCGATGCAGCAGGCGCCATCGTGGTGTTGCTCTTCGTGACCTTGACCCTGAACATGGTGGCCATCATCGTCCGCCAACGACTCTCTCGAAAGATCCAGTGGTGACCCATGGAACCCAACCCTACGACCCTCCACAATCCCGCCACACGAGCTCCCCGAGGCCGTACGCCCTCCCCCAATGATCGCCTCCGGGACGCACCGACGAGCCTCGAAGTCACCGATGTGGACTTCTTCTATGGCCAGACCCAGGCGTTGAGCAAGATCCGTCTGCGCGTCCCCCGGAACATGGTGACCGCGTTCATCGGCCCTAGTGGCTGCGGCAAGTCGACGCTGCTGCGTTGCTTCAACCGCATGAACGATGTCATCGATGGCACACGCATCGAGGGGACCGTCACGTTGGACGGCGTGGATCTATACGGGGAAGACGTGGACCCTGTGGCGCTGCGCCGCCACATGGGAATGGTGTTCCAGAAGCCCAACCCGTTCCCCAAGAGCATTTTCGAGAACGTCGCCTACGGACTCCGGCTCCACACGGACCTGAACAAACAGGACCTGGCTGACAAGGTGCAATGGGCACTGCAGAAGGCCCATTTGTGGGATGAAGTGAAGGACCGGTTGGAGAAGCCGGGAACGAGTCTTTCTGGAGGCCAGCAGCAGCGCCTCTGCATCGCGCGGGCCTTGGCGGTGGAGCCGGAAGTGCTGCTGATGGACGAGCCGTGTTCGGCGCTCGATCCCGTGGCGACCCAGAAGATCGAGGACCTCATCCTTGAACTGAAAAGGGATGTGACGATTGTCATCGTGACGCATAGCATGAGCCAAGCAGCCCGGGTGAGCGACCAGACGGCGTTCTTCTACAAGGGAGAACTCGTAGAATCTGGTGCCACGCCGCAGATTTTTGAGTCCCCCCAACAAGAGCTCACGGAGCAATACATCACGGGGAGGTTCGGTTGATGCTGGCGAAGCCTGCAGCAAGCGCCGCTCCTGGCCGCAAGGCCTGGAGGTTCGGTTGATGCGCGACCAGTTCGTGACCACCATCGGCGACATCGAGGGCCGGGTCGAGGACATGGCCGACATGGCCCGTTCGATGCTCTTGCAAGGTGTCGCTGCGTTGAGCGGCCTGAACCGGGCCCAGGCGGAGGAGGTCCTGGCCCGCGGGCCGGAGTTGGCCCAGGCGGACGAGGACATCGAGACTGCGGTGCTGCGGGTCCTGACATTGCAGCAACCGTTGGCCAAGGATCTGCGCAAGATGGGCGCCGCGTTGAAGCTCATCACGTACATCAACCGGGTCGGGCGCTACGGTTACGACATCGCCAAGGTGGCACGGGATTGGCCGGAAGGTCATGAACACGTGGCACGGATGGTCAGCCTGCGAGACATGGCCCACCGAGTGGAGGACATGTTGAACATCGCCATCACAGCTTACCGGCAGCTCGATCTGCCCGACATGGAGGCATTCATGGCCCTGGAGGACGAGGTGGATGCGATGCGCTACAGCATCTTCCGCGAATGCTTGACCTATATGGCACAGGACCCGGCCAACATCGAGCGTTGTGCCCACTACATGATGGTGGCCCGCTACCTGGAGCGCTGCGGGGACAACATCGTGAAGATGGTGGAAAAGATCCACTACGCCGCCTCAGGGCAACGCCTGTTGCTCGACTGAACGCCACGACCACTCCAACTCTATAGACTCTATAGACTCTATAGGCCGCGATAGAATATGGAAGTCCTTGGCGCAGCCAATGCTTGACTTTGGGTTGCTGTCCCTTCCCATGATCATCGGCTTGGCGGGTCTATTCGGCCTGTACATGGCCTGGACCATCGGCGCCAACGATGTCGCCAACGCCATGGGCACCTCGGTGGGCAGCGGCGCATTGACGCTCCGCAACGCCATCATCGTGGCAGCCGTCATGGAATTCGCCGGCGCCCTACTGGCCGGTGGACAAGTCACAGACACCGTGCGCAAGAAGATCCTCGACCCCGAGGTCGCCTTCGTCGCCCACAACAACACCGTCGCAGCCCCCATGGGCAACATGACCGCCAACATGACGGCCAACAACACCGCCATGCAGACCATGGGCGGCGACCTCGTCTTCAGCAACGAACTCTACGTCTACGGCATGCTGGCCGCCCTGCTCGGCACCGCCATCTGGCTCACCCTCGCCACCTGGTGGGGCATGCCCGTCAGCACCACCCACTCCATCGTGGGCGGTGTGATCGGCGCCGGCATGTTCGCAGCCGGCAGCTTCTACGGCTGGGACCGCGCCGGAGACGCCGTCGCATGGGACAAGGTCATCGAGATCTTCCAATCATGGGTCTTCGCCCCCATGTTGGGTGGCCTCATCGCATTCCTCCTGTTCTGGTTCATCAAACTGGTGATCTTCAACAGCAACGACCCGCTGGCCGCCGTCAAGCGCTGGCGCTGGCTGTTCATCCTCCTCGACGTCGCCATCATCGTCATGGCCACGCTCCTGAAGGGCCTCAAGAACGCCGCCTGGTACCAAGACCTTGGCTGGATCGCCAAGAACGCCGCGGGCAACACGGTCCTGACCACCACTGGCTGGATCGCCGCCCTTGGCATCACCTTCGGCATCACCTTCGCCGCCGAAGCCGTCATCCGCTACCGCAACCGGGACGCACCCCACCCTGTCGCCGGCGAGGGCAAGCGCGACAAGGACCTGTACAAGCAGGTCGAGAAGCGCTTCATCGCCCTGCAAGTGGTCACGGCGGCCAGTGTCGCCTTCGCCCACGGCGCCAACGACGTCGCCAACGCCATCGGCCCCCTGGCCGGCATCGTGGCCGTCGTCAATGCAGACCCCGGCGTCTTCCCATCCAAGGCTGTCCTTCCGTTCTGGATCCTTTTGGTCGGCGGTGTCGGTATCGTCGTCGGTCTGGCCACCTGGGGCTGGCGCGTCATGCAGACCATCGGCAAGAAGATCAGTGAGATCACGCCCAGCCGCGGCTTCGCAGCCGAGCTGGCCGCAGCCGCCACGATCATCCTGGCCACGGTCCAAGGCATCCCCGTCAGCACCAGTCAGATCCTCGTGGGCGCCGTCCTTGGTGTCGGCTTGGCCCGCGGTGTCGCTGCCATCGACCTCAAGGTCCTGCGGGACATCGTCGCCAGTTGGTTGCTGACGCTGCCCGCAGCAGGCATCATGTCAGGGATTCTATTCCTCATCTTCAAGAACACCTTGGCGGCTTAGGAGTCATTCGCATGTCCAAACACTTCCGCGCACCGATCTTCGATACCTTCCGTGACCGCAGCCCATTCCAGGGCCTGTATGACCACGCCAACAAGATCACGGAATGCATCGCTGCATTGCAAGAGACAGCTGCCGCATTCATCGCCGGCGAACACGACAAGACGCATGACTTGGCCATGAAGGTCAGTCGCCTCGAGTTCGAAGCGGACGAGATCAAGAGCAACCTGCGCAACCACTTGCCCGGCAACGTCCGCATGCCCGTGGACAAGGCGCTCTTCTTGGCGACTCTGAGCAGCCAGGATGGCATCCTCGACCAAGCCGAAGACGCCGCCATCTGGATGAGCATGCGCTCCACCAAGATCGACGACTCCATCGGCGGAGGCCTGATCAAGCTCCTGGACAAGGTCGCCGACACTGTCCAAGCATACCAGGAAGCGGTGGGCAACCTGCACGACCTGGTGGAGACCGGGTTCGTCAAGCGCGAGCGGGAAGAAGAGAAGGAACTGATCCACAAAGTGCACGCGCTCGAACACGAGACGGACGTGCTGAGCCGGGAACTGAGCCGCGAGCTCCTCACCCCCCAGGCCGAAGCAGACCTCGGACCCGTCAGCGTGTACCACTTGCTCAAGCTGACCCTGCAGATCTCCAAGATCGCTGACTACGCAGAGAATGCCGGAGACCGGCTGCGCGCAATGCTGAGCCGCTAGGCGAAGTGAGCGAGAGGGATGTCGCGCCCCGAGCAGGTCCGCAAGGACCTGCGAGTGCGGAGACAGACTTCGAGCGATGCTCAGCCGCTGGCCCCGAGCACACCCATTCACCCGGCCAAAAGCGGCCCCTGTTCGGGTCAGGGGATGATATGTCCACATCCAGTGTGCATGTGTGGGGAATCGTGGGGCGAGGGCTCCTTGGAGAACGGCTTTTACTCCGCTTGCCGTAGGAACCGATATCATGGACCTTACGCAGCTGTACAGCGCCCGCGCCAAGGCCATCAAGGCCAGCGAGATCCGCGAGCTCCTCAAGTTGACTGAGAAGCCCGACATCATCTCTTTTGCCGGTGGACTCCCCAACCCCAAGACGTTCCCCACGCAGGAGGTCGAGGAAGCGACCAACCGCGTCTTCCGGGACCACTCGGAGCGGGCCTTCCAATACAGCACGACGGAAGGCATCACGGAGCTCCGCGAAGGCATCGCAGAGCACCTCGGCCGCGACGGCATGGACGTCCACCCCGACGACGTCATGATCACCAACGGCAGCCAACAAGGCCTCGACCTGCTGGGCCGCGTCATGCTCGACCCCGGCGACACCGTTGTCACCAGCAACCCGACCTACCTCGGCGCGTTGCAGGCATTCAATTTCTTCCAGGCCAAGTACGCCGCCTCCAACACGGACAAGGACGGCATCATCCCCGAGCACTTGGACGAGGTCCTGACCGGCTTGAAGAAGCAGGGCACCCACCCCAAGTTCCTCTACGCGGTCCCCACGTTCCAGAACCCGACGGGCACCGTTATCCCGGAGAGTCGCCGCCGTAAGATCCTCGACCTGGCCCACGAGCACGACCTGCTGATCGTCGAAGACGACCCCTATGGCAAGTTGCGCTTCGAGGGCGACCACGTCCCCACGTTCTACTCCCTCGACAAGAACGAGGGCCGCGTGCTGTACTTCGGTACCTTCAGCAAGATCCTCGTGCCCGGCTTCCGCCTGGCATGGAGTGTCGGCCCCACAGAACTGATCCGCAAGATGGTCATCAGCAAGCAGAGCGTCGACCTG
>JBFGSX010000078.1:0-7421 GCA_041566495.1 Thermoplasmatota archaeon | reverse complement strand
GGGTGCCCCGGGATCTGATCGTCGATGAGACCGGCGCTCCCCCGACCAAGGCCCGCAGCCTCACGGACATCCTGACCCGCAGTTACTCCCAGTTCAGCCTTGGCGGCCCCGACGTCACCAACAGTGGCAGTGACGACATGCTCGTCACTCGGGACCAGATGGGCTTCGACGCCCCTGCCAACTTCACCTTCATCTTCGGCGGCAGCACGTCCAGCGGCACCTTGCAGGCCCTGAGCCCCGCTCCGTTCCGAGCCAGCAACGGTGGCGCCGCCACGTACCAGTACACCATCGACGTGCTGCACACGGGCGGCGCCGACGCCGCCTTGGACATCACGGTGGAAGGCCTACCCAGCGGGTGGTCGTTCCATCGACCCAATGGCACCCTCACCATCGGCGCCCAAGCGACCACGTCCTTCCCTGTCCTAATCGAGACCCCGTCCGGCCACCAACATGGGGGCAGCGACGTGTTCCACGTGTTGCTCCAGGACCAAGCAGACGATGACAACTGGGCCCGGGTCGAACTAGGCGTCCATTACTTGTCCATCCCTCAACCCGCAGGCCACCACCCGACGATGTGGCTGCATTCCTTGTCTGATGGGACCTACACCGAAGTGAGCGCTGCGTTCGGCGACGATGGTGGCCGCATCTGGATGAACACCCTCGAAGACGATCCCGGCGACGAAGGGGTCCCCATCGTTGGCCAAGAAGGCCCCCAGGGCTTCGCTGACCAGACCACCGGTTGGTCCGTGTGCATGATCCCCAACCTGCGCTTGGGGCTGGATATGGACCTGTCCCGCACGGGTTCCTTTGAGGGCAGCATCGGCGCGACGGCCCCACACATGGGGGTCGAACTGACCGGCCGCCTCTTGCACGTCGGGGGCCCGGAGCCCCTCAATTTCTGCGGCCCCCAAATGTATCGCAGCAGGGAACTCATGGAAATCGCCGTGCTGGACGGAGGCGCCGCAGCAGACATCACCAATGGGGTGCAATCCTTCTCATTGACCGTGACCCCTACACCGGCAGGGGACTACATCCCGTACGAGGAAGGCGCCCAATTGGTCTTGGAGTTGCAAGCCACGTTCACGGGCGGGGATCCCGGCCCCGGTGGACTGAGTCTCTACCCCGGCGGCCGGCTTGACCTGCCATTGTTGGAGTTCTATGACGAGCGCCCCGCCGGCCTCATCGGGGGGCAAGCCCCCGTGGTCGAGACCCCTCTCGGGACGTTCGAGGAGGAGCCTGTGCTGGCCAAGGAAGCCCCTGGTGGCTGGCTGTTCTTGCCGCTGCTGCTGGCGGTCTTCGCCCGCCGCCGTTAGACCCGACTAGCGGACGTACCAAGTGGTCTCGTTGCCGCTGGTCTGGTGTCCTACGACACCTTTGCCTTCCAGCGCATGGAGCTCATGCTCCATGTTCTTCTTGCTCTCATGGAGTTCCTTGGCCAAGAAGGCCACGTCCCGGCCGGCGGCCGGATTGGTGGCCCCAAGCCGCGTCAGGCCTTGGTAGACGGCCTGGAGTTCCTTGGGCAGACTGGGCACTCGATGGCTTCCTTCAGGGGGTGCGTTCAGGTGTTCTTTCGGTTGGACCATGGGCCCTCACCACGAACTATCTGGTCGCCCCTTGGCTTCAAACCAAGCGGTCTGTGGCGCTTTGGGACTGCCGGACCCGGGGCCCGGAGGCGTTCGCCATGGCGCAGCGGCAGGACGAATCCGTGCCCCGCTGGCGGGTAGCGACGAGTGGCCGCTAGCCTATTCGGGCCCAGACAGCCACGGGGCCACGACGACCCAGTCTTCCAGGTCTTGCACGATCAATGCGGCGCCAGTCGTCCAGTTCACCGGGTCGTTCGTCCCTTGCAGGTCCTTGATGGTCCAGACGTAGTCGCCGGCGGGCGCTGTACCTGAGGCCCAGTGCCAGGCGACTTCGTCCAGGCTGGCGGCGGCTTCGTCGTAGACGTGGCCATCGAGGGTGAGTCGCGCATGGTGGCTGATGTCGCTGGCGATGAACGTGCCGATCATGTTGGAATTGTCTAGCGTGAAGCTGAATTCCTGGTTGCGGGCGATGACCACAGACCCCAGGTCCACCGCTTGTCCTCCTTCGCCTTCGCTGACCAGCATGTTACAGTCCAGGTCCCCGGCCACCCGTTCGCGGTACCAGAACGGCTCGTCGCTCTGCAAGGTGACGGTGACATCGCTACCAAGGGCATGCCAAGCCGGGGCCCCGTCTAGCGCCACGACCACGGGCACGGATAGCCCGGCATCCCAGCTGCCGGCTTCGAATGAGAGCACGTTGTCCATGGTCGTCTCGAAGGTCTGTGCGCGCAGTTCGGCGTGTTGACCGCCCGCACTCAGCATGAGGCCGGGCATCCGCAAGGCGCCGATGACCTGGGCGCGGTAGGACGGACTGTACACGGACATGCAGGGCCGAGGCGTGGCCTCCTCGATGGTCTGGCCAGGTGCACTGGTGCCTTCGGAGGTGGTGAGGTCCAAGCTCACGTGGACCTGGACGTGGCTCTCTTCGAGGGTCACGATCTCGAGGCCCAGGGTGTCCCCGGCGAAATCTGCCAGGGTGAACTTGAGAGCGGTGGCTTGCTCGAATTGGCTTGCTAGCATCTCGGCGCTGTAGCCTTGGGTCTCTTCGGCCGGAGGCAGGCCGAGGATCAGGCAACCTGAAAGTAAGACGGGCAACAGCGCGGCGAGTTTCATGCGTTCACGTAGGGCTGGGGGGTCTCGACGACCAAGTCGTGGTCGACGGGGAGATCAAGCCAGGCGCCATCCATATCGATGTTGATGAAGCCGCCGTCGCTCACGGGTTGCAGACTCGGCCCCGGGTTGCCCACGGTGTTGCCGGAAGCGATCAAGACGATCCGGCTACCTTCATGCACGACATCCATCTGGGGGAAGAACCGGACGTCCACTTCTTGCCGTTCGCCGGCGACGTTGGTGTCGCCCCGGGCCAGGTCCTTGACGTGGTTGAGGCTCATGGCGGCGAAGTTGAAGCTGCGCAGGGCACCATTGGGCAATTCTTCGGCCAGGGTGAGGATCAGGCTGGCCCGCTGCCCTTCTGCCGTCACGTTGGCATGGAAGACCGGGAGACCACTGATGGTCCAGTTGCTTGTCAGTTCTTCAGAGCGCCAAAGGACCCGGTCGGCGGAGGGCATCAGGGGCGCATCGATGGCCGACAAGGGCGCCGTGGCGCCGCCCTGGCGGTCGTGGTAGCGAGCGATGCCGCTGCCGGAGGAATCCATCCGCAGGGCGCCGTCTTCGTGTAGACCGAAGCGGTGCCATGCGACGTCCTGGGGCGGGAAGTGCTTCTCGTGGTGCCAGACACCATCGTCATCTTGGACCTGCACGGGGGGCGCGTCGAGGATGCCGGTGTCGATGCCCTTGAGGAATTGGTCGAACCAGGCGACCATGACGTGGCTCCACCAGTCGGCACGGCAGGAGGCGCCGCGCTCGGTCTCATTGTTGTACTCACACAGTGCAGTGGTGCTGGTGCTGGCGGGCCAGGCGTGACCCCATTGTCCAAGGAGGATCTTGTAAGGGACGCCGGTCTCTTGCACGGCGGGGAGCCAGTCTTCCATCATGTGGGGTTTGACGTTCCAGTCCTGCAAGCCGTGCACGTAGAACACGCTGGCGCGCTCGGGGTTCTTCTCCCAGGAGTCGCGGAGTTCTGCGTGGAAGTCACGCTCTTGCCAGTAGGCGTCCTTGTTGCCGTCCGCGGTGCTGCTGGCGCCGCCTTCCTGGACGTCCACTTGGTCGGGGCAGGCTTCACCCGCGACCGCGCCGGGGACTTGCTGGGGTTCGGTGGGGCTGGTGCCACCAAAGGGCGGGGCGCCGATGCCGACCAGGGCCCAGTAGTACGCATTGAAGCCGAAGCCTTGGACGTTGATCGGGACGCCGTTGACGAAGTTGTACTTGTAAAGGTCAGAGATGCCACTGATGGGCACGATGGTCTTCAGTGCCGGAGGCGCTTCGACCCATACATCTTGAGGCGTGGTGCCCGGGTAGGAGACGCCCATGAGGCCGACGTTGCCATTGCTCCATTCTTGGGAGGCGAGGTGTTCGATGACGGAGGCCGTGTCCTTGGCTTCTTGTTCGCCTCCTTGGGTGAAGCACCCACCGGAGTTGCCGGTGCCACGGACGCTGCTGACCCCCACCGCGTAGCCGCGAGCCACCAGTTCGGCGCCGACGCGACCGAGGCTGGCTGGCTCACCCCCACCATAGTACGGGGTGACTTCGAGGACCAGGGGCACCGGTTCGTCGAGGACCGGGCGGATGATCCAGGTGTCCAGTTCCATCAATTCCGTGATGGGGGTGCGGAAGTTCTGGGTCACGGTGGTGATGCCCTCGATGACCTGTGAGACATTGTGAAGGTACGACAGGACGGGGGCGGTGGTCAAGGGGGGTTCCTCGACGACGACCTCCGGACTGGCCACGGGCGCCGACGCGCAACCGGACAACACAAGCGCCATGACGGCAAGGATAGACCACTTCATCGGCCGCCACGGGGCTAGGGTTCGGATAAGGGTTGTTGCAGCCCGGAGGCGGCGGGCGCAGACGACAGACGGGCCGTCCCGTCGCGGCGTCGGAGCGTTTGAGGACGATGCGAACATCGTCCCAGGCCCGGGGCAACACCAAAATGTGGATTCGAACATCGTCCCAGGCGCCTCTTATGGCGCCATGGAACGTCATCAACATGGACCAGTGGCTTCGTTGGCTGACCGCCGTGATGGTATTCTTCATCGTCTTCATGGGATCATTCATCGCCGTGGGGGCACAATCGGCCAGCCAAGGGCCCCCTGAGGATTCCCCGGCATGGTTCCACACGGAGCCCAGCCGACCGGGCGACAAGGGCCTGTACAAGACCGCCCTCGTCATCGTCAAGGACGGCGTCGGCGAGTATGTGGACATGAACGCCCGTTACGCATTCGAGCGCCTTCCCGACCAACGCATGTTGGACGAGAACGGAGAGGTGGTCTCCACGGCTTCGTTCGTCGCCGAGTGGCGCACCGAGTACTATCCATTGGACCTGCGGGATGCATTGGACATCCCTCCATCCCTCGACCTACCCAGTCTCAATCTGCCCAACTGCATCCCGACGCCGCCCAGCGGCACGGCGTCCGATGAGGAATGGGACCAGTACCATCGCGAGTTGGATGATTGCTTGGAAGCCATGGATGCGGCCACCAAGGAGTTCACAGCCGGGGTCCAGGAAGCCACAGCCACGTACACCGCCGAGATGGCAGCGTGGGTCTCGCTCCTTGACGCCCCCGAGCACATCGTGCGGGCATCCGATTGGCACGTCACCCACCACGCGGACAACCGCACCCTCGCGACCAGTTACCAAGAAGGCGCCAGCCGCATCGCATCCTTCTCTGTCCACATGGGCCCCCTCGCTGGCCCAGCCACAGTGCACAAGGGCTTGCCACGACTCACCCTGACGGAACCCCTGGAGGTCCCGGGGCCTTGCGGATGGCAGACCAGTCTGCAAGATGGCCCCGCCGACATGTGGCAGGCCATGCAAGTGCATGGCGAATGCCCTGCCAACATGGACCTGGGCTTTGCGGAAGTGGAGCACATCGATGGCCCGATCGAGATGGTGGTCAGCGGCAAAGACACCGTGGACGGCCGCAGCACCGTCGTGTTCAGCATGGAAGGCCAAGAAGACAAGCTGCGCCTGTGGTTCGCTGAAGACACCCCATACCCCCTGCGTGTGCTCACCCGGACGACCTCCGTGCCCCCCGAGATCGCTGAGCACCTGGGCGCGGGTTACCGCGCACCGTCATTCTACGTATTGCACGAACTGGTCTCCTTCGAAGCAGGGACCGAGACCACGACGGACGAGCCACCCAAGGTGCAGAACATGCGCCTCACAGACGCTGCTTGGGGCCCCAACGCCCTGCCCCTCGCCCACCCCTGGCCATTGGTCGATGCGGTGACCGAGACAGCAGAAGACCTGGTCGATTGCAGGGAATGGGGCGACTGGCTTGCAGCACACCCCGAGGCCATCGCCCATTCTGCGTCGTACGAAGTGATGGTGACCCCGGATCCTGACCATCGCGATCCCGTCACGGATGAGACCTGGTTCGTCCGCGCCAGCGATGGAAACGCAGCGGTTCTAGTGGCCTTGCACCGACACACCGAGACCACCGTCGATGGCCCGACAGGAGCGGTGCGAGTCCCCGATGTCTGGTGCAGCAGCCCCACCCCGATCCCTCGACCCGACACCCGGGGCCCGGTCCCGGAACTCCCGGGGGCCATCGCCCGCTTGAAGGCATTGGGCGGCAGCGCCACGGATTACGGTTGGACTGGGGGTGAGCTGACGTTGGAGCGGGGGCCGTTCTCACCGGACGCCCAGAAAGCCTACGAATCATTCACCATCGACCTTGAAGGTCGCCTCATCCAATGGGCCCGCGCGGACACCCCATACCCGGAGCCTACGTTCGGCGACCCTGAATGGGAGCCACGTGCAGACGATGATTGGGCCATCCACTCCACCGGGCAAGGCGCATGGGTGATGCCGCCCGCAGCCACTGCCGCGGCGCTCACGGGGGCTGCAGTGGGTGCCGGGGCCCTGGTGCTCATCTTGCCTGCATTGAAGGGATTGCTCGGTGCGTTGCCCATGTTCTCCCGCATCCGTAAGGAAGACCTGTTGGAGCACCCCGTGAGAGGAGACCTCTTCGAAGCCATCCAAGCAGACCCGGGCATCCATTTCCAAGAACTGGTGCGTCGCATCGGCAAGGGCCGCGGCACCACGGAGCATCACCTGCGCAAACTGGTGGCAGCGGATCTCCTCGTGGAGACCACGAACAAGGGCTTCAACTGCTTCTTCCCGAAGGGGGAAGTGGATCGCCACTTGATGGCGGCCGCGCCATTACTGAAGGGCGAAGGAGGGCGCAACGTGCTCAACGCGATCTGCCGCCAACCTGGGACCGTGGCGTTGCAGGTGGCAGAGCACCTAGGGATGTCCACGAGCACCGTCAATTACCACATCAAGCGGCTCACCGGTGCCGGATTGGTCAGCACCGAGCGCCAGGGACGCTTTGTGGTGCTGCATGGCACCGCTTTGGGCACCGAGGCGTTGGGCCGCTTCGGGCAAACATAACCCTGTCCGGGCCTGCCGGGACCGTGAACCCCCGTCCAAACCTTGACATAGCGCTCCTTCTGGTGGCCGTTTGAAGCCTATGGCGGTCCAGATCGAATCCACCCCCGAGTTCGTCCGCGAGACGTACCGCAAGATGCAGGAACGCATCTCCGTGGTGCGCGAACGCCTTGGACGCCCCATGACCTTGGCCGAGAAGATCCTCTACGGGCACCTGGATGACCCCCAGAACGCGGACCTGACCCGCGGCAAGGCCTACCTGGATCTGCGCCCCGACCGCATCACCATGCAGGACGCCACGGCCCAGATGGCGATGCTGCAGTTCC
>JBFGSX010000077.1:0-7449 GCA_041566495.1 Thermoplasmatota archaeon | reverse complement strand
CGCCGGCGGCGGTGGGGGTGGCGAAGCTGGTGCCGCAGTAGCGTTCACGCATCTCGTCGACCACCATGGTCTGGGCGGTCTCACGGCAGTAGAAACTGACGATGTCGGGCTGCTTGGAGGCCATGACCTCTTCAGACTTGTCGGCACTGTAGGCGCCGCCGACGCTGATCACGTACGGGCTGCCGGTCCAGCCGTCACTGTGGCCAGGACGGGGGTCGTTGCCGGACGCCTTGAAGTACAAGGGGCTCAGGCGGTTGTCAAGGATACCTTCGACCTGGACCGGCACGGGGGCGATGTAGCCCCAGGAGACACTGAAGATGTCCACGGGGAGGCCGGCTTCGAGCATCGGGGTGATGTCGCTGCCGCCTTCCTTGAAGGCGATGAGGACGTCAGGGTTCTCGCTGACGATGCTGCTGGTGGTGCCGGTGCCGTGCATGCCGTTGTCGTCCAGGATGCAGAGGCCGTCACAGCCGAAGCCGCTGGCGGCCACGAAGACGGTCTGGGGGATCCAGTACCACTGGCCGTCGACGACGGCGTCCCAGGAGGCCTTGTCGGCCTCGAAGCGCTCGTCCCAGGTCAGGTTGCCCGGGCCGACGGTGAGGTTCAGCGCGGGGAGGTTGCAGGGGAAGTCCTGCACGTAGGTGCAAGGGTGTTCCGTGCGGTTCTCACGGAAGTACATCGCGTGGTAGGGGTTGATGCCAGAATCGGGCACGCCCACCAGCACGTGGGGCTCGAAGCTGTCGGATTCCGTGGAGGTCGGGGCGGTGGTGGCCGGTGCTTCGTCAACGGAGGCACAGCCAGCCAGTGCAGTGGCCACCAGGAGGGCAGCAACAAGTAGGCGCATAGGTGGCTCCCGTTGTTCTTCGATATGACCTGTGTGGTGGTCACCTCTGCCCCAAGTCCCTCAGGCCTTGCTCACTTGGGTCGCGCCGCCGGCTTGTTCGAGCAGCGCTTGCACGACGGCAGCATCCTCCAGCGTGGAGGTGTCCTGGGTGATGGGTTCGCCTCGGGCGATGCACCGCAGGATGCGACGCATGATCTTGCCACTTCGGGTCTTGGGGAGCGCCTCTGCGATGATGATACGCTCGGGGCGCGCCGTCTTGCCGATCTCCTTGGCCACGTGCTGCCGAAGCTCCTCGGCGTCGGCGGGGCCCCGAAGGACGACGAAGGCATGGATGGCCTCCCCGGTGATGGGGTGGGGTGCGCCCACGACCGCCGCCTCGGCGACGGCGGGATGGGCCACGAGGGCCGATTCCACCTCCATGGTGCCGATGCGGTGGCCGCTGACGTTAAGGACGTCGTCGAAGCGGCCCATGATCCAAAAGTTCCCGTCCGCATCGCAGCGGGCGGTGTCCCCTGCCACGTAGGTGCGGTTGTCGAACAGGCCCCAGTAGGTCTCGACGTAGCGTTCCGGGTCTCGCCAGACCCCTCGTAGCATGCTCGGCCATGGCTTGGTGAACACAAGATAACCGCCCGCCTCGGGGTTGTCGATGGGCTTGCCTTGTTCATCCACGATGGCCGCAGAGAGGCCCGGCAGGGCACTGCTGCAACTGCCAGGTCGGGTGGTGTCTGCGCCTGGCAACGGGGACAACATGATGCCCCCCGTCTCGGTCTGCCACCATGTGTCCACGATGGGGCACCGCGCGGCGCCGATCTTCTCGTGGTACCACATCCAGGCCTCGGGATTGATGGGTTCGCCGACGCTGCCCAGGATGCGTAGACTCGAAAGGTCATGCTTGGCCGGCCAGGCGTCCCCTGCGCGCATCAGGGCCCGGATGGCGGTGGGTGCCGTGTAGAACACGCTGACCTTGTGGCGTTCCACGATGTTCCACATGCGGTCCGGCTCGGGGTATGTGGGGGCGCCTTCGTACATGACCATGGTCGCGCCATTGGCCAAGGGACCGTAGACGATGTAGGTGTGGCCGGTGACCCAGCCCACGTCTGCGGTGCACCAGTAGATGTCGTCCGGTCGCAGGTCGAAGACCCATCGGGTGCTGAGCCGAGCCCACAGCATGTACCCGCCGGTGCTGTGGACGATGCCCTTGGGTTTGCCCGTGGAGCCACTGGTGTAGAGGATGAACAATGGGTGCTCGGCAGGGAACGCAGGAGCTTCGGTCACGGGTTCTGCTTGCTCCATCAACTCATGCCACCAACGGTCATGGGCTTGCATGGTCACCTCGTGGTCCACTCGCCGCAATACGACGACGGTCTCGACAGGGCTCTTGGCCACGGCCTCGTCCACATTGGCCTTCAGGGGCACGACCTTGCCGGCACGGAAGGCACCGTCGGCGGTGACGACCACTTTGGCGTCTGCGTCCTTGATGCGGTCGGCCAGCGCTTGGGCAGAGAACCCTCCGAACACCACGCTGTGGGTGGCGCCGATGCGGGCGCACGCCAACATCGCCACGGCCACTTCCGGCACCATGGGCATGTAGATGATGACCCGGTCCCCCTCGGAGACATTCAGTCCCCGCAGGACCCCGGCGAAACGGCAGACGTCTGCGTGCAGTTCACCGTATGTGACATCCCTGCGACCGCCGTCTTCGGCTTCCCAGCGGATGGCGGTCTGCTGGGCTCGTTCAGGGAGGTGGCGGTCCAGGCAATTGGCCGCCGCGTTCAGGGTGCCGTCCTCGAACCACGTGTAGAACGGTGCGTTGCTGTCGTCCAGGGTCTTGGTGAACGGCTTCGCCCAGACCAGTTCTTCGCGGGCGCGGGCGGCCCAGAAGGCTTCGGGATCGGCGTCCGCCTCGGCTTTCAAGGCCTCACAAGCCGCCCTGTCCACGTGGCACCCCGCCGTGACGTGGGCCGGGGGAGGGAACGAGCGGTCCTCATGCAGCATGGATTCGAGGTCGGACATGTGGGCGCAACCCAGCTCCATGACTAAGGACCTTGGGCCGGATTATGCGGCGTCATGCCATTTCCCCGGTCCAATCACCTCCCAGAGGGGCTTGTTTTTCATTTCATGGTTAGGAAGGTTACAGCCCGAAACCCTTGCAATGGCCAGGTGGATGGTCAGGCATGCTTCCACGCATGCACATGGGCGCCCTCGTGCTCACCCTGCTCGTCACCGCGACCGCCGTCCAGGCGGCGACCTTCAACGACAACGACTACCACGAATACATCCTCTACAACGTCGACACGCCGACCATCGACGTCCTGGTCCTGCCGCCGGTCAGCCCCTACGCCCTACGCGATGCCACCGTCATCAAGCAAGGCGTCGATGCATGGGACGAAGGCATCGATGACCTCGGTTCCTCTTGGTTGGCCAATGGCATCCAGATCAACACCTACATCGTCGGCTTCGACAACATCCCCGATGAGGCGTTGCTGGACCCGGAGATCGTCATCATCAGCTCCGAGCACAACCCGGTGCTTCTGTTCGGCATCGGCTACCAGGTTCCCATCAGCTGGTGCCATGGCTTCGGAGAATACGTCGGCAGCTGGACCAGCTGGGTGACCAGCCTCCCCAGCCGCGCCGGCTTCCACCAGCACGAAGGTGCCCAATGGGGCATGATGAGCGCCCAGTGCGACGACGGCGGCAAGCAATGCATTGTGCTGAACACCAACTTCCTCAGCACCCCCAGCGCCAACAACCGCCGCTACATGTACGACCTCAACACCCACGAAGTCGGCCATTGCCTGGGCATCGGCCACGTTGGCGACGCCTTGGACTTCAGTGCGAACAACTACCCCGCCCAGGACATCATGAGCTACCAGCACGGCAACCACGTGCACTGCGTCAGCACCCTGAACATCAAGGCGCTCGAAGCGGTCTACGGGGGGCTGCTTGGCCAATCCTCCGTGGCCCAATCCGCTGGCAGCTACGTCCACATGAAGCCCTCGGCGTACCACACCACCAACTGCGCGGAGCCCACCGCCGGCCTGCTTGGTTGAGCCAAGCCACGCTCTTCTCCCCTCTTTCCTTATGCGCGAGGCAAGCGCTTCAGCCGGGGTGGGATCGGTTGTCCTTGCTCCCTTAGCCACTCCCGCAGTTCTCGGTACCCTGCTGGGCCGACCATGTAGCCGATGCAGCGAGGGCTGCGGCAGGCACACCTTGGCGGAGGGTCTTGGAAATCCAGGTGGTAATCGTACGTGATCTCCTCGCCTTCCTGAATGTCTCTGGTGGCGACGATCCAGATGCGACGCCCTCGCTCGCTCTGCCCTTCGGCGTTGGGGTCGCAGGAGTGATTGGCGTGCCGGGCCACGTTCCACGGCTTCGCCCCGTCCAGGTCGACGCGGGTGTTCAGGCGGAACACGAAGATACGCCCCCGCTGCCACTGACGCTCCGCGCGACGGTTGCCTTCCCCTCGGCTGACACGCTCTCCCCGGTACTCGATGATCGACGTGCCCTTAGGCAAGGCCTGCGTCGCAAACAGTCCCTTGCCGTGCAGGCGCGAGTCCCGGATGCGCACATACTCATTGCCAGTCGGGTCTGGCAAAGGCTCCGCCATGGATGGTCATCCGGGCCCCCGGTTGAAATCGTGCTGGTCGAAACCATCGGCGATGTGCGCAGGTCCGCATCAGTCGTGGATGTAGGTCTTCTCCCCCGCAGGGATGGCCACTTGCAGCCAATTCTCGGGGGGTGGGAACGGACAACTGTATGCCTCGTTGTAGGCGCAGAATGGATTGTATGCTTGGTTGAAGTCCAACAGGAACAGATCTTCGCCGATCTCGGGTGGGTCAAGGTAGCGTCCCGCGCCGTACGTCTCTTTGCCGCTCGTGGCATCCCGGAAAGGCAAGAAAGCATGGCCATCGGATTCGTACAATGCCAAGGTGGCTTCCCCGTCAGGCAGATCCAACTCGAAGTGCCCGAGCCGCATGTACTGGACCACGTCCCCACTGGAGCGCTGGATGTCCAGGATCTTGGGGGTGTCCGTGACCAACTTGACCTCCATGGCATACCGGGGGTCCGGTGGGAAGTATCGGAGGCCCCGGAAACCGGCCCGTTCGTGGACGGGAATCGGTGAATGGGGATCATCGGCGAATGCTTCGTCCTTGCCCCGGCGCATCCTTGCGATCTCGGCTTGCCAGTCCATGCACCGCGACGCCGGGGTGTAGGCTAAGGCGTGTCGGTGACAATCCCCGGGGGGCCTACTCTGCGACCCGGCCGGCATCCGGCTTCTGGCCACGGTCTGTGGCGGCCTGAGGCGGCGCGAGGCGGGCTTCGATGTGCCCTGCTTCGTCGGGGCTGAGTCCCAGTGCCTCTCGGAGTCGATCCAGCATCTCCCGCTCCTTGCTTTGGATGCGGCCATCCATCACGGCAATGGCGAACTGGCGGCCGTAGAGGTCGAGTCGTTCTTGGTGGTCCATGTCATGGCCCGACGACGATCCGGGGAACAGACGAGCGGACAAGCGTTGGGCCAGGAGCTGCACTGGTTGGAACACCATGGTGATGACCCCTGCCGCCAAGATCGCAAGCAACGGACTGTCCACGCCGATGAGGATCTCGGCGCCTTCAGTGACCACCAAGAAGACGGCGGAAACGGCGACCAACACCAAGGCCTTCTGGATGGTGGTGCGGACCTGGTCGTCTAGGCCCAAGACCAGGCCGGACATGACGCCGTAGATGACGGATACCAGGTGGCCCAAGAGGGCCACTTTCACGACAAGGAGGGTGATCTCGAAGTTGTTGGCCGCCCAAGCATTGGATTTGGCCACCAGGGCGGCGCTGAACAGAGCCACCACGGCAATGTCACGAAGGGCGAACGCGGCGAGGTAAGCGGTGGCTTGCCGGTCCTGTCGCTGCCGGCTGTGTTGCAATGCCGCCACCAGGGCCCACGTAGCGATGATGATGTGGGGTCCACTGATGATGCCCACGAATTGGCTGATGAATGCATACAGGGGGCTGGCATCCAGGACCGCCACCAAGAGCAAGGGGATGGCCAAGGCCATGATGATCCACGGCCAAGGGGTCAAGCGGCGAGCCCATCGAGTGGCCGGGACGTCCAGGGTCTCCACCACAAGCCAACCATACAGCCAAGGGGATGCCGCCAGGCTGAAGCGTGCAATATCCTGCCATGGCCCGCTGGCGTAGCCGCCAAGGCCGTCGGCGATGCCGAACCAGCCGGCACCATCGACGAACAGGACCAACGCAAGGGCCTGGGCCACTCGCTGGCGAGGCGCCGCGAACAGCACGATCACGGCCATGGCGATGGCGATGATGCCCGTTGCGAGTTCGAGGCCATCCAGGAACGCCACAGTGGGTGGAGTGCGGCCGCCCTAAGGGCCCTTTCGGCCCGGCTGCAATGCGCACAGGCTGGCCACGGGGGCGTGTCTGTCGCCCAGTTTATCTGGTCCGGAGCTTGATGCGATTCTATGCGCCTGTCCGTCCTCCTGCTGGCTGCCCTCATGCTGGTCGCGTTCCTTCCCAACGCCGCTGCACACGGAGGCTTGACCCTGAACGAATTCGATACCTACGCTATCAGTGACTTCGAAGGACAGGAGGACAGCTTCCCATGGGAAGGCTTCGAGATCTGGGACATCTACGCGGGGGATGGCTACAGCCAAGCCTTCGCTTCGCACGGCGTCTACTTCAAGGCCAACTTTGCCGGAGATGGCAGCCTCCGTCCAACCGGCAGCCAATCCTGGGATCTCCAGTTCACGTACAACGTCGGTGACCAGGATTATGTGCGCAACATCAGCCACGACGGCACCGACATCGTCACGGACTTCGAAGAATTCGAATGGCAGATCGCCGACGGCAACGTCCTGCAAGTGCGCGCCTGGGCCCCCGTGGATGAATGGCAGGGCCTCAGCATCACCGACCTCGTCGTGGTCTCGTCCGTTGATGGCGACCGTCGAGACATCGCCCCAGGAGGTATCTACGACCCCGCCACCGGCCAAGAGGTCCCCGTGAATGCCCCACCCACCCCGGTCTTCCCTGAGATTGGTGAAGGCCGCATCGTGGACGCGGTCCCCTTGACGGGCGCGGCCAAGTTCCTCAACGTCACCATCCTGCCCGAAGGGGACGGTTGGTTCAATTTCACCATCAAGAACCCGCTGGCCGCCCAGGGCCAGCACTTCATGGTGGATGCACTGGCGGGGCCCGGTTGGACTGTCGCCGGGGCACCCAATGCCATGAGCCTTGACGGGGCAGGCGAGGTATCTTTCAGTATGCGATTCACCCCGCACCGTGACGCCACCGTCATCGAGCCCATGCGCTTCAACCTCCTGACCGACGTCGGAGGTCTGCAACCCTACTACGCCTTCGTCGGCGCCGCCGGTGACGTGCTGGTGACCAACGATGCCGCCGCGGCGACCCCGGCCAGCATCGAAGAACCAGAAGTGGAAACCCCCGGCCTGGGTCTGGTGTCGATCGGCTTGGTGGCCCTGGCACTCGCGGCCCGTAAGCGCGCCTAAATCGGCGTCGTCCCGTTAGGTGGGGCCTGCAGGAGATGCTACAAAGGAAGGAATGGGAAAGGTCCGGGGCTCCGGATCAGTAGTAACACT
>JBFGSX010000076.1:0-7491 GCA_041566495.1 Thermoplasmatota archaeon | reverse complement strand
TGGGGGGCGCGCCTCGCCGGCCACGACCGTGGCGGAGGTCTGCACGTTGCCGTAGCCGAGACGGGTGGCCTCGACGAAGTAGATGCCCGGTTCCAGATCCTGGAAGCCGAAGGCGCCGTTGGCGTTGGTCGTGGTCTCCAGGCCCTCGGCAGCGATGCGGACCGTCACGTCGGCGATCGGGACGATGCTGGGATCGACGACGACGCCACGGATGATGCCGGTGTCCTTGGTGGCGGTCAGCGTGAGGCCATCGTCTTCCTCGACGGGCACGGCCGTGGGTTCGCTGGCACACCCGGCAAGGCAGAGAGCCAAGACGAGCGCGGAGGACAGGAGTCGCATAGCACTGACGCCGCCCACGCTTACTTCTGGCTTATGGTACGTAGAGCGTGCCCCGCTAGGTGCTTCAGGCGCGGAAATCGTCCTCGGCCAAGGGGATCTGGATGAAACCGTCCTCGGCGACGACGGGCAACCGCACTACGACGCCATCCACTTGGATGGGGCTGGGGTTGGTGTCCGGGTTGATGTCCTGCACCCCGGTCCGCTGCAGCACCAGGCGCAGGTCGTCCCCGGCCTCGATCAGAGAGTCCGTGGGCTCGAACTGCAGGTGCAAGCGCATGGCTTGCCCGGGCACCACGATCTGGGGCTGGGTGTTGCCGCCGTCGGGGTGACGCAGGTCGATGACGCCCCAACCGATGCGTTTGCCCTGGGTATCGTCGAACAACTGGGCGGCGATCTGCCCGCCACTGCCAAGGGGCGTCACATCGATCTTGACCTGGGGTAAGCCTGCGACGAGCATGCGCTCTGTGGCCTCGAAGACGAACGACGTGGAGCCCGTGTGTGTCAACAGGTCGCTGGCGGGGAGTTCGAACTCGCTCCACTGGGCCATGGGCGGGTAGCGCTCTTCGCTGCGCCAGCGGTATGTGTCGTCCTCCACTTCGACGCCTAGCCAAGGCTGGGTGCCGTTGTCGCGGAGGTAGAAGTCGAACCACTGGACGATCTGGTCGGCCCAATCCCAGCGCACATTGATGTGCTCCGGGCTGTGGTCTGGGTACGCGTGGCCCCACTGCCCGAGCCACGCCCGGGTGGGGATCTCGGCGTCGATCATCTCGTTCAGGAACGGCACTGCTTGGCTGGGGTCCACGTTCCAGTCGATCATGCCGTGGATGACCCATGCACTGCCCGCGTAATTGTCGATGATGTCCTGGGTCAGGTCTCGGCTCTGCCAATACTCGCTGCTGGCGTCACCTGTGATGGCCGACAGGGGCCCGTAGGCGTGCGCTTCGGCGACCTCCGGGCAGACGTTGGCCACCACATGGGTGCCCCGGTACAATGGATCGTCTCCGCCAGCCCCCAGCGCGTAGCTGGCCCAGTACGTTGGGATGTGGGGGATCAGGGCACGCAGTTCATGGGTGCCGTTGCGGAAGTATAGTTGGGGCGCGTTGACGGCCCCACTGATGGGCATGATGGTCTTGACGTGAGGGTTGCCGCTGGCGGCGGCGGCCCACGCACTGGTGCTGTCGTAACTGCGCCCGGCGACGCCCACGTTCTCGTTGCTCCATGGCTGAGTGGCGATCCAGTCGACGACGTCGGAGATGTCTGCTGCGTCGGTGGGGGTCTTGAACGCCATGCAGCCACCCGACTCGCCCGTGCCTCGCAGGGCCATCTGGATCACGGCGTAGCCCCGGGGTACGAGCCACTCCACCCATTGGGGGCGGCCCTTGTCGATGGTGACTCGGTCCGTGTAGTAGGGTCCGGCATCCATCACAACAGGCAACTGGCAGTGGTCGGGTAGCTCCATGGCGTCCCAATCACAACCAGCGATGTCCGGCAAGAACACCCCGATGGCCATGTGGATGCCGTCGCGCACGGGTACGTCCATGCGGAGTGCCGGCAGGACGTCGAACAGGCGAGGCGTGAGGGGCTGGCTCCAGTCGCCTTCCATGACGTAGTCCGCCAACGGGGTCTGGGGTTCAGCCACAGGGTCGTCCTGGGATTGGGCGCACCCAGCCAGGGCGATCGTGACCATCATCAGTGCTACCAGCACGCGCATGGGTTCACAGGGCACCGGCTCGCCCTTCAAGCTTGTGGCGTCGAGGGTACTACTGGATGCGGATGTTGCTGCCCTTCAGGTTCGCGGTGACCTCGATCTGCACGTCGACCCCATTGAATCCCAGGCTGACCCAGTCGGTGATGACGTACGCGTGGTAACCCGTGTGGGCCAGTTCTGAGCGCTGGCCATCCAGATCGGCGCTAGAGACCGTGACGGTCTCCTCGTGGCTGCCGTCGTTGACGTACTGCTGGTCATCGTCCCCGACCCACCGGACCTCATCACTGTCGCCGATTCCTACGTGCAGGTCTGCGCCTTGCTCGAGCCCGTTCGTCCACATGATGGTGGCTTCAAGGTCGTAGACCCGGTTGCGGTATGCCTCGCTGAAGACGCTGTCGTCGCTGAACGGAATCGCATAGGCCTCGTCCGATCCCGGGCGCAAGCCAAGGCTCCCGGCAGTATTGCCGAAGTTCACCGCCAGTGAGTAGTGGACCGTCTCCGGGTACAACGGGACTGTGATGGACCCGGAATCCCCGCCACTGCCCACGGAGACATGGGTACGGACCTCCGTGGTCATGCCATGCACATCCCCTGCCGCCACGTGGACCGCCACATTGGGCTCCAATTGCACACTGGCCCAACCCTCGCTGTTTGTGCGCAGACCGGCGATGGTCTGGTAATTGTTGAATTCTGCTTCCCAGAACGCGACCGCGCGGGCGCCTCCTTCCCCAGCACTGGCTTCGGCCGAAGCCCCGCCGCCAAAGACGCCGCCCATGGTGAAGACGACGACGGCCGCGCCTTGCAGGGGCGTGCCGTTCTGGTCTTCGACGCGGACCCGCAGGTCGTAGCCGTTGCCCGTGTAGGTGTCGGCCGATGCGGGGGCGTCTTCAGGGACGGTGAACGTGGTCTCCGTGGGGACGCTACCACAGCCGGCCAGGGCGATGACCAGAATGACCAACGGGGCGAGGATTCGCATGACCCAAAACCTTCGACGCTCCTTGAAATCGTTTGCGGGTCGGCCATCAAGTCCTCGATGCATTTCCACGGTCCCGCGCGGCTCAATGGCGTGCCCTCCCCGCGAAACGGCCCAAACCAGCCCCCACCCATCGACTTTATAGAGAGGACTCCTCGCCGCAACTGGGGGAATCTCCTTGACCAAGGCTCAGGTCATCGTCCATCTAAAATCAGGCATCAGCGACCCGGAAGGGCAGAACACCACCAAGGCTCTGCACCTTCTCGGCTTCGACGCCGTACAGAACGTCCACACTACCCGCATCTGGGAAATCGAACTCGGAGATCTCAGCGCGGCTGAGGCCGAAGAACAAGTGGACCGCATGTGCCGCCGCTTGCTCACCAACCCTGTGATCCACGACTACACCGTGGAGATCAAGGCATGACCCACCCGGCCAACAAGCTCCGCACGCACAACGCGGACGCCCGTGCCGTCGACCTCACCATGATGACGGGCGGCGCTGAGCGCACCCGCAAGGGTCGCCAAAGCCCCTACGCCAAGCGGCTCGAAGCCAAGCGCATGGCGGCATACTTGAAGGAAAAACTCGCACAACAACAAGCGGGCGAGCCTTCCACTGGGGGCGAAGAGGAATGAGCGAAGCCACCAGCATCGCATCTTGGGAAGCCAAGGTCGAGAAGATCGACGTCGACTTCCCACTGCGACGCTTCCGCCTACGGGACATGAGCGACGATGAACTCTTGGCCTGCAGCGAAGCCATGAGCATCGGCCTCAGCCTCGAGGAGATGCAAGCCGCCCGCGACCACTTCATGGGCCGCGACGGCAACACTGACCCGACGGACATCGAGCTGGAAGCCCTTGGGCAAGCTTGGTCCGAGCACTGCTGCTACAAGTCCAGCAAGCCGGTCCTGATGCGCCACGTCTACGGCATCTGCGAAGACAAGATCGTGGCCCGCGAAGACGGTGGCATCGTCGAATTCGACGACAACCACTACTACGCCGTGGGCCTCGAATCCCACAACCACCCCAGCGCCATCGAACCCTACGGCGGCGCCGCCACCGGTGTCGGGGGCATCATCCGGGACATCGTCTGCATGGGTGCCCAACCGGTCGCCCTCGTCGACCCGCTGTTCTTCGGCCCCCTCGACACCCCCCATGACCAACTCCCGAGTGGCACGAAGCACCCCCGCTTCCTGCTCGACGGCGTCGTCAGTGGCATCCGTGACTACGGCAACCGCGTCGGCATCCCCACGATCGCCGGCGGCATCACCTTCCACCCCGGCTACACCGGCAATTGCCTGGTCAACGTCGGCTGCGTCGGCATCGTGCGCAAGGACAGACTGATGCACTCCAAGGCCGGCGGACCCGGAGACGTCTTCGTGCACCTCGGCAACGCCGCGGGCCGCGACGGCATCCACGGCGTCGCTTTCGCTTCCGAAGAACTCTCTGAGGAATCCGAAGAAGCCAGCCGCAGCGCCGTCCAAGTGGGCGACGCCATCCTCAAGGAACCCCTCATCCACGTCACCCTCGAAGTCCTCGAAGAGGGCCTCGCCACGGGCTGCAAGGACTACGGCGGCGGCGGCCTCAGCTGCGTCGCCGGCGAACTGGCCTACGACGCCGGATTCGGCTGCGAGATCGACCTGGAGAAGGTCCCCACCAAGGTGGACGGCATGGCTCCCTGGGAGATCTGGGTCAGCGAATCCCAAGAACGCATGATGGTGACCTGCAAGCCGGAGAACGTCGACCGCATCCTGGCCATCGCCAAGAAGTGGGACGTCCCCGCCGTCGCCATCGGCCGCGTCATCGAAGACCAGGTCAACCGCGTCAAGTTCAACGGCGAGACCGTCTTGGACCTCGCACTGGAGTTCAGCACCGGCGGTCCCGTCTACGACCGCCCCATGACCCCTCGCGAGATCACCCGGGCCCCCGTCCAGTTCGACGCCCCCAAGGACCTCGACAAGACCCTCCTGGCGCTCATGGCCGACCCGGCCATCATGAGCAAAGAATGGGTCATCCGGCAATACGACCACGAAGTCCGTGCCAACACTGTCCTGAAGCCCCTCCAGGGCGTCATCGGTAGTGAAGGCCCCGGCGACGCCAGCGTCATCAAGCCGGTCCACGACTCCGACAAGGCCCTCGCACTGAGCAGCGACGTCAACCCCCGCTACATGGAACGGGACCCCTACTGGGGCGCCGCCAGTGCCATCGACGAGACCATCCGCAACCTGGCCGCCGTCGGCGCCCGGGTCAGCAGCGTCTGCGACAACCTCAACTTCGGCAACCCCCAGAAGCCGGAACGCATGTGGGAACTCGATGAGGCCGCCCGCGGCCTCGGCGACATGGCCCGCGGCCTAGAGGTCCCCTTCAGCAGTGGCAACGTCAGCCTCTACAACGAAGGCCCCACCCGCAGCATCCCACCCACCCCCACCATCATGGGTGTCGGCATCCTGGACCACTTCCAGCACGCCACCACCCTCGATCTGAAGGAATCGGGCAACCTGCTCTACCTCGTCGGTGAGACCAAGGATGAACTGGGTGGCAGCATCTACCTCCAGCACCTGGGCGTCGATGGCGGCCTCGTGCCCCAGACCGACGTGCAAGATCTGCGCGCCCGTGCCGATGCTCTGGTGGACGCCATCGAATCCGGCACCGTCCGGGCGGCGCATGACTGCAGCGAAGGCGGCCTCGCGGTCGCCCTCGCCGAGATGTGCTTCGCTGGTGGCTTCGGCGCCGAAGTCGACCTGGGAGACCTGGACGACATGCGCTTTGATATCAAACTCTTCTCGGAATCCAACAGCCGCTGGCTCGTCGAGGTCTCCGAAGAAGACGCCGATGACTTCGAGGACCTCTTCGAGGACCAACCGGTGTTCTGCATCGGTACCGTCACCGAAGGCACCACGATGACCATCCGCGATGGCAGCCACAAACTGCAAGCCGACACGCAGACCCTGCGCCAGGCCTGGGCCGAAGCCATGCCCCGCCTCATGGGGGCTGAAGCATGAACCGCAAAGACATCAAGTGGGCCGTGCTCCGCATCGAGGGCACCAACTCGGAAGACGAGTCGGTCCACTGCATGCGCGAACTCGGCGTCCAAGCCGAGGCGGTCCACCTGAAGCAGTTCCTGGGAGACGACGTCGCTGACCACGAGCGCCGCAACTTGAACGATTACGACGGCCTCTGGGTCGCCGGTGGCTTCAGTGCAGGCGACTACGTCCGCGCCGGCGCCATCCTGGCCGCCCGCATGAAGGCCCGCATGGGCGACGACCTGGCCACCTTCGTGGACGCAGGCAAGCCCATCCTCGGCATCTGCAACGGCTTCCAGATCCTCGTCGAGACCGGCTTGCTCCCCAACACGGAACGCAAGACCGCCTTCACGGACATCCCGACGGCGTCCCTGCACCTCAATGACTCCGGTCACTACGAGTGCCGCCCGAGCCTGCTGCGCCACGTCAACAACGGCCTGTGCAAGTTCACCAGTGACATCCCCAAGGGCGACGTCCGCACGGTGATCAGCAGCCACGCCGAAGGCAAGTTCCTCATGGCCTCCGAAGCGGACTACAAGGCGCTGGCCGACAACGACCAGATCGTCTTCACGTACACCGACCCCGAGGGCCACGACGAACCGGCCTACCCGTGGAGCCCCAACGGCGCCGCGCACGCCATCAGCGGCATCTGCAACCCAGAAGGCACGGTCTTCGGGATGATGCCCCACCCCGAGCGCGTGTTCTACCGCCGGGGTCACCCGGACTGGACCCGCACCGGCCTGGACGCTGGCCTAGGCCACGATGTCGGCGACGGACGCGCCGTCTTCGAGTCCATCGTCAAGTACCAAGAAAAGAAGCTCTAGGGCTCCGGCCCTGAACCCTCGGATCTGGATCGCGCCTAGCGGAGCGACCGTCGTGCGCCGGCAAGACCGGTGTGGCACAGGCCAAGGCCTGCCCGCATCCACCCGCCCTTCGGGTGCGTTGATGCCCGTGAAGGCTATACCGCGCCATGGACGCCCGAATCCTCGTCCCTGTCCGCTACGCTGCCTGGCTCTCCGGAGACCTGGGCAAGAACCTCGAGAAGAACCTCCGCATCGGTCTGGCTAACCTGCCCGGCGTCCGGGTACAGCGACTGCCCCGAGGGTTCATGATCGAAGCCAACGAAGACCCAGGACCCTTCATGGAAGCGGTCCACCACGCCGTCAAGGAACTAGAAGCCGGGGTAGAACTCGCCTATCCATTGTTCCACCACGAGATGGGGCCCCTCTGGACCGGGACCTTGCAGGTGGTGTTCCCAGACACCTAATAGCGCCACGTCGATGGCCCGGCGTGGACATCCGCATCCACTACGACTTCGGCTCGCCCTACGCATACCTTGCATGGCAGCGGGTCCGCATGCACCCCGAGCGCTACCCCGACGTCACCTGGGTCCCCGTGAGTGCCGCCCACATCTTCCGCATGGACGGCAGCGCCCCCAACATGACCCTCCC
>JBFGSX010000075.1:0-7572 GCA_041566495.1 Thermoplasmatota archaeon | reverse complement strand
TGGCCGGGCTTCTGCAAAGTCATGGGTCGCGACGACCTGATCGACGACCCCCGATTCTCGGACAATCTGAAACGGGTGGAGCACATCGATGCCTTGGAGCAAGCGCCCCGAGGGCCCTACGCGGGTGCCGTCTGCTATGCCAGCTTCAACGGCGATTTCGACTCCTGCATCACGATCCGTAGCCTTAGCGCCCAAGAAAACAGGTTGACCATCCAGGCAGGGGCAGGCATCGTGCACCGCAGCGAGCCCCAGGCCGAATGGGAAGAGACCCGCCACAAAGCGGGCACCATGTTGCAGGCACTCACCCGCTTCCAGGAGAACATCCACGCATGACGCGCCTCTTGGTCATCGATAACTACGACTCGTTCACGTACAACCTGGTGCACGGCCTCACGGCTGCTGGCGCCGAGGTCACTGTCAGACGCAACGATGCCATCACCCCAAGCGACATCGAGGCCATGCGCGTCGAAGGTATTGTCCTGAGCCCCGGCCCAGGAAGTCCCGGCGTGGCGCGGGACGTGGGCGTCTGTGCAGACCTTATCGCGGATCCACTCCCTGTGCCCCTGCTCGGAGTCTGCCTCGGCATGCAAGCCATGGCCCACTACACGGGAGGGACCGTTCGCCGGGCACCGAGCGTGGTGCACGGCGAAGCCAACACCATCACCCTCGCGCCACACCCGTGCTTCCGCGGCCTCCCGGAATCCGTCGAGGTGGGCCGATACCACAGCTTGTGCGTCGAGACCCCCTTGCCCCGCCAATGGCAAGCACTCGGATCTTCCGAGGATGGCGTCCTGATGGCCATGGCGCACCGTGAACGCCCGTGGCTAGGTTTGCAGTTCCACCCTGAATCCATCCTCAGCCCCACTGGGCAGACCATGCTGCAGAACTTCGTGGAGATGTGCCGATGAGCTTCGCCGCGACCCTGGACTCCTTGCTAGACGGCCACGACCTGGACGAAGCAATGGCCACGGCACTGATGGACCAAGTGCTGCGCGCCGAGATGGCCCCGGAGCGCCTCGCCGCGTTGCTCGTGGCCCTGCGAGCCAAGGGCCCTTGCGTTGACGAGTTGGTGGGATTCGCCAAAGCGATGCGGCGCCACGGACATCGCATCGAGACCCTGTACCCCACCCTGGACAATTGTGGCACCGGGGGGGCTGCGGTGAAGACGTTCAACATCAGCACCTGCGCCAGTTTCGTACTCGCGGCGGCGGGCATCACGGTGGCCAAGCATGGCAACCGCAGCGTGACCCGGCCCAGTGGCAGCGCAGATGTTCTTGAGCGCAGCGGCGCCGACCTATCCCTGACACCTGCCGCGTGCAAAGCGCTCCTGGACGACGTGGGTATTGCGTTCCTGTTTGCCCCTACGTTCCATCCCGCCATGCGCCACGCGGGCCCCGTCCGGCGATCCCTGGGTGTCAAGACCATCTTCAATCTGCTCGGGCCCCTGACCAATCCCGCCGGCGCCGAAGTGCAAGTGCTCGGCGTCTACGACCCCGCGCTGGTGCCATTGATGGCCGAGGCGTTGGTTCGCCTTGGTTGCCGCCAAGGCTACGTGCTGCACGGCTACCCCGGTACGGACGAAGGGACCCCCTGCGGCCCGATCCTCACGGTGCCCATCCGCGACGGCCAGGCCTTGCCCGAAGTGATCATCGATCCTCAGTCATTGGGCATCAGCCAATGCGGGCCCGAGGATCTGGCGCCGGTCTCCGCTGAAGACGCCCCCAAGTTGTTGAAGCGCATCCTGGCCGGGGAAACCGGCCCCCGGGCGGACGCCGTGGCGCTGAACGCGGCCTTCGGCCTCGTGGCCGCCGGCAAGGCCCGGAACCTGAAAACCGGGGTCCAAATGGCCCGGGAGATCTTGGCGTCCGGCAGCGGCATGGCCAAATGGGGTGCCTTCATCGAAGCGACTCGTAGCCATGGATGACGTCGACCAGCCGGCACCGCCTGAGAAGCCGGCCATTCTGAAAGAGACCGAATTCATCGTGGAGGAAGGCATCCTCCACCGCACGTTCCGCACGGGCGCGATCTGGATGAACAAGCTGTTCTTCAGCAGTGCCTTCCTTTGGGCGCTCTGGCTCGTCATCGGGTACATCGATGGCGCCCAAGCCTGCTCCGAAGGCCTTGGTCAAGTGGGTAGCAACAGCAGCGAAGACCTCGGCATCGTCGCTGATGGCACCTGCAGTGTGCTACTGACCGCCACGTCCCGCTACTTGGGTGCCATGACGGTCCTCAGCTTCATCCTCAGCATCGGCCTCGGCCTCATGGGCCTCGTCATCGGCAAGCGCGTGCTAGAGCGCACCGCAGCCGCGGACGAAGTCGGTGCGGAGAAGCCCGAAGAATGAGCCGTCTGGACCGATTCGTGGCGGACGCCCGCCAACGCATCCGGTCCGGCTACTACCACACCCAAGGCGCCCCCCTGGCGCCACCCTGCCCGTTCACCTCGGTGCTGGGCCGCCCCGCGGGCCTCGTCGCCGAATTGAAACCCAGGTCCCCCAGCGAAGGCGTCCTGTTCAGTGGGGACCCCAAGGTCGTGCTGGAGGACTTCTTGGCCGGCGGAGCCGATGGGCTGAGCGTTCTGGCGGACGCGGACCACTTCGATGGGAGCATCGAGAACCTTCGGCTTGCCCACGAAACGGGCCTGCCCGTGTTGTTCAAGGACTTCGTCGTGGACGAGACCCAGTTGGATTGCGCCAAGCACCATGGCTGCGCTGCCGTGCTGCTCATCGAACGCATCCTCACCCCCGCCCGGCGGGAAGCCCTAGTGGCCGCTGCGCACGAGCGGGGATTGCAGGTGTTGTTGGAGATCCACAGCGCCACGGAATGGCAGACGGCCCACGGCAGCCAAGCAGACATCATCGGCGTCAATGCCCGTGACCTAGACACCCTCAGCCTGGATCCCGTCCAACAGCAGGCCGTCGTCGAGGCTGTCAGCCGGACGCACCCCGTGATGAGCCTCAGCGGCATCCAATGCCGTGCCGACCGCATCGCGGCCGAATCCGCCGGCGCCAGTGCCGTGCTGGTGGGCACCCACTTGATGCGCCACCCCCACCGTCGCCTCGCCCTCACCGCCCTGCGGAGGCCGCTGGCCAAGGTCTGCGGCCTCACCCGCCGTGACGACCTGGCCGACGCGATCGCTGCCGGAGCCGACTTGGTGGGCGCCGTTGTGCTGAGTCCAGATAGCCCCCGCAACAATGACGTGGCCACCGCGGCGATGCTCTTGCACGAAGTGGATGCTGCGACGGTGATGGTCACTCGCAGCACGGACAGCGATGCAGTCATCCAAGCCGCATCCCGGATCAGGCCCACGTTCGTGCAATGGCACGGCGCCCCGGCCGACGCCCAGGCCCGTCTCCATGCGCTAGACATCGGATTCCTGGCCGCCTTGCGCCCCGGAGAAGCCCCACCAGCCTGTGATGGCATGGTGCTGGACAACGCCACGACCCTAAGCGGTGGCACCGGGGAGACCCATGATTGGGAGCAAGCCCGACGAATGGTGGCCCAGCACAAAGGCCTCTTGAGCCTCATCGCGGGCGGCATACATGCCGACAACGCGGCAGCGGCGCTGCAGGCCACGCAGGCCTGGGGTGCGGACGCCAGCAGTCTCCTGGAGACCAGGCCCGGCATCAAGGACGCCGCCAAAGTGAAGGCGTTCGTCATGGCCTGCCATTAGCGCAACAACCTTGTGCACGACGCGGCTCCCATGCTGTGCCCCCTCCCATACCGGATGGGCGCTGCACAGATTGATACCATGGACAATGCCCCTGATGCTCACGGCTACTTCGGACGGTTCGGTGGCCAATGGGTCCCGGAGACCCTCATGCCGGCCCTCTCGGAGCTGGAGCACGCATTCAAGGACGCCATGGCCGACCCGGATTTCTTGTCCGAACTGTCGGCCCTCCACACCCATTACGGTGGCCGCGCCACCCCGCTCTACCGAGCGGACCGCCTGACGGCCCACGCCGGAGGCGCCACGATCTGGCTCAAGCGGGAAGACCTGGTCCATGGAGGCGCCCACAAGTTCAACAACGTCATGGGCCAACTCCTGCTTGCCAAACGGATGGGGCGGACCCGCATCATCGCCGAGACCGGTGCAGGCCAACACGGGGTCGCCACCGCCATGGCCGGGGCGGTCTTGGGATTGCCCGTGGAGGTGTACATGGGAGCCACCGACGTAGCCAGGCAGGAACTCAATGTCTTCCGCATGGGCTTGTTCGGCGCCCAGGTCCACCCGGTGAAGAGCGGCAACGGCACCCTCAAGGACGCGGTCAACGAAGCGCTGCGAGACTGGTCTGGCCACCCGGAGGACACGTACTATTGCGTGGGCAGCGTCGTCGGCCCCCACCCGTTTCCATGGATGGTGCGGGAATTCCAATCGGTCATCGGCCGAGAGATCAAGGACCAGTTCAAGCAACGCCAAGGCGGCACGCCTGACTCACTCGTGGCCTGCGTGGGCGGAGGCAGCAACGCCATCGGCACGTTCCACCCGTTCGTCCAGGACCCGAGCGTCCACATGCTCGGCGTGGAGGCAGGAGGCGACGGCGTCGACACGGGGCGCCATGCGGCCACCTTGACAGGCGGCTCCGAGGGCATCTTGCATGGTGCATTGAGCATGCTGATCCAGGACCATGACGGCCAGGTCATCGAACCCCATTCCATCAGCGCCGGCCTTGATTACCCTGGCATAGGCCCTGAGCACAGCCACTTCCACGACACGGGCCGCATCGAGTACACCAGCGCCACCGACAAGGAGGCCCTGGAAGCAAGCCACTTGCTTTGTCGCTTGGAAGGCATCCTGCCAGCCCTCGAATCAGCCCACGCCATCGCAGCGGCCATCCCATTGGCCAAGGAACTTGGCAAGGACCGCCACATCGTGGTGACCCTGAGCGGGCGAGGGGACAAGGACGTCCATACGCTTCGCGAGGCCATGGCATGACAGGCCTCTCGGAAGCACTGGCCAGTGCCCGCCAAGGGGGCGCTTTGAGCATCTACCTGGTCTCTGGACACCCCGGCCCGGGACAGTCGGAGGCGTTCTTTCGAGCTGCCGCAGACAGTGGAGCCGATTGGATCGAATTGGGTATCCCGTTCAGTGACCCCGGTGCAGACGGCCCCGTCATCCAGCGGGCCAGCACGAAAGCATTGCAGCACGGCCACCGCGTCGAGGATGCACTGCGCCTTGCATCCTCCCTCAACGGCACGGTTCCCTTGGTGGCGATGACCTATGCCAATATCGCCTATCATCGCGGCTGGCAAACCTTCGCACAAGAACTGGCCGCGGCAGGAGTGGATGGCCTGATCCTGCCTGACGTACCTCTCGAAGAAAGTGGCCCGGTGCGCGACGCATTGGCTGCGGCCGGAGTGGCATGGGTGCCCTTGGTGACCCCCATGACGTCAACGGAGCGGATGCGCGCCATCGCCGCGACCTGCACTGGGTTCCTGTACGTCGTCGGCAACGTGGGGATCACCGGCCAAGCCGACCCCGGCGCGTTGGTGGAGGAGACCGTCGCCCGAGCGCGTAGTGTCACGGATGTACCCTTGGCCGTCGGCTTCGGCATCGCCAGCCCAGAGGATGTGCGAAGGGTCCTCGCGGCCGGTGCGGACGCGGCCATCGTGGGCAGCCACATCGTGCGCATGGTGGACGATGGCGCCACTCCGGAGCAGATCGGCGTCGAAGTGCAGCACCTGCGCAGCATGATGCCGGCACAGGTCACGACGGACGAAGAGAACCATTAACCGCCTCCGGACACCATCTCGTGGTGTGCCCCTGGAGACGACGACCGATGTGGTCCGAGACGGGATCATCCAAGCACTCGAAGAGACCCGCGAGCGGACCTGGGTGCTGACCGAAGGCCTCGACGACGAGGCGTTCGCATCCCCTGCGGCCACCTACCTGAGCCCCCCTAATTGGGATCTCGGGCACATGGCCAATTTCGAAGAACTGTGGCTCGTCCAGCGACTCGGCAAGCAAGGCGAACTCCGCCCGGGCTTCAACGACATCTACAACTCCTTCCAGCACCCCCGGGAAGAGCGCCCGTCCTTACATCTGCTGGACCGGGACAAGTTGCGGGACTACATGGCGACGGTCCGCGCCCAGACCTTGGCGATCTTGGAACGCATCGACCTGCAGGCCGACCGGCTTACCCGTGACGGATTCGTGTACTGGATGTTGATCCTGCACGAACAGCAGCACCAGGAGACCCTGCTGCAATCATACACGATGCGCGCTGCGGAAGGCCTCTACAAGCCACCGGTCGCGCGGACCCTCCCGACGGGCCCGGCAAAGCCCGCCTGGGTCACCATTCCCGGAGGTACCTTCGAAATGGGCATCGCGCACGGTGCGGGCATCTACGACAACGAAGCACCACCTCACCCAGTGGACGTCCCCACGTTCCAGATGGCCAAGTACCCGGTGACCAACGGCGATTACCTGGCGTTCATCGAAGCCGGTGGCTATGATGACCTGAGCCATTGGAGTGCCCGGGGCCAAGAATGGTTGCAGCAGACCTCCCATCATGCGCCCCTCTACTGGCAAGAAGTGGAGGGCCACTGGTTCCGCACGGACCTGACCGGCACCGAGGCGATCGCCGACGTGGCCGACGAGATCCTGTGCCATGTCACGTACTTTGAGGCCGAAGCCTACGCCTCGTGGAAAGGCGCCAGGCTCCCGACGGAAGCGGAGTGGGAGAAGGCGGCCCGAGGCCAGCGACGGCAACGCAACCCGTGGGGCGACGCCCCCGCGACCCCGGACACGGCCAACGTGGGCCAACTCGGCATGCACCCCAGTACGATCGGCGCCTACCCACGCGGCGCGAGCCCAGAAGGCGTCGAACACCTCATCGGAGACGTCTGGGAATGGTGCAGCAGCGGCTTCGAGGCATACCCCGGGTTCGAAGCCTATCCCTACGATCAATACTCCAAGGTGTTCTTCGGAGGCGACTACCACATCCTGAGAGGGGGCGCATGGTCTGCCTGTGCAGGGTGCTCTACGGGGACGTTCAGGAACTGGGACCACCCATACCGTCGCCAGATCTTCAGTGGCATCCGATTGGCCCGTGACGAGTCGTGAGCACAGCGCCTAAACGCGAGGACGGGCGTACTGGTGATGTGCAGGAAGAGAGCTTCACCAGCCAGGGTATCGTCGAGGACACCCGTCGTGGCTTACTGGACGATCCCAAGTGGCTGAGCAGTCTCTACTTCTACGATCACCTGGGCTCGGAATTGTTCGAGCGTATCACTGAGACGCCCGAATATTACCCGACCCGCACCGAGGAAGGCCTGCTGCGGGACCACATCGATCAGATCCTGGAGCAAGCCGGGACGGACCTGACCCTTGCCGAGATGGGCAGTGGCAGTAGCCGGAAGAGTCGGGTCGTCATCGAAGCCTTGGTGGCCAAACAAGGCGACAGCGTCTACTTGCCCGTCGACGTGTCCGCCGACTTTCTGCATGAAGTGGCCGTCGACCTGGAGAAGAGCTTCCCGGCGAAGTAGCCGTTCCCGGCGCCGAGTTCGAGGAGAGAGCGCCCTTCGATCGACCCGACGGCATCGAGCAGGAGATCGTTGAGGACGTAGCGCTTG
>JBFGSX010000074.1:0-7652 GCA_041566495.1 Thermoplasmatota archaeon | reverse complement strand
GGGGAGACGAGCTGCGTGAAGAGGAGTTGGCCAGCATGGTCCGCACCTCAGACCAACGCAGTTCCCTGCAATTGCTCGAGGAGCTGAGGGGCGCCACGTTGCAGTGACCACCAAGGTTGTCCCTGAACCCCCTAAGTGGGTGCCCTCAGAGAATGATGTGGGCTTCGGCCCAGGAGAATACCATGAAGAAAGACCCCACCACCGCAAAATGGCACCACACGCTCTTGCCCAAGAAAGCCGAAAAAGGCGCCAAGAGCCCGCCACCTCAACGACCGACACGGGACGACGATTCCTCGGTCACCGAGGACCTCGTGCACCAGATGTACCTCTGATTCGTGCTTGGGTGAAGTCCCTGTCTGCGGCGCCCAGGCCCCCGGGACTTGGGCCCGCTCCCTTGCCTCCCTCTCTTCTGTCCCTCAACCCCCTTTGAATATCGGAGCAAAGCATCAACCACGCCTCCAAACGGCGAGAGTTGATACCATGTT
The DNA here is from genome assembly GCA_041566495.1 of Thermoplasmatota archaeon. Lineage (GTDB taxonomy): Archaea > Thermoplasmatota > E2 > JACPAO01 > JAHFTW01 > JBFGSX01. Next base: position 7,167 of record JBFGSX010000074.1, on the reverse strand, counting down.
CCGCAGAAAAAACACCCCGAGCAAAGCGCGCACCATCGCACTCCTGTTCGTCCTCGCCGTCGCATTCACCCTCGGCAGTTCGACCATGGCCAGTGCCCATGGCGGCAACCATGGCACCATCAAGGTGCACGACGACGAAGTGACAGATCCCGGCCCGAACAACGAGCCTCACGTGAGTTGCTCCTTCTGGATCGAGGGCTTCAATATGCATGGAAGCGAAGGTGACCTCGTCTTCTACGCCTGGCCTCCGACGGGCGACAAGAGTGAGATCGTGCCCACCGGAGACACCGAGTGGAGCGGGGCGGCGAATGGCGACGGATACCACTTCGTTGCCGGGCCCTTCGAGCTGCCCCCAGGCCACTACCGGGTCGAAGCCTACAGTGACGCCGGCCACCCCGGCGGCCATGAGCACTTCTCCAAGACCAAGACTTTCTGGGTCGACCCCTGCGACGAACCGAACCCCTGCGAGGGCCTTGAGATCCTGCTGACACCCAATGACGGGGGCAGCATCACCATTGATGTGACCCACGCCCAGGGCAGCATGGACACCCGTATCTGGCGCAGCGTCAGCGGCGGCCCGTACGAAGTGCTCGTCGATATCTCGGCACCGGATACCCAGTACGTGGACACGGACACCGTTGTCGGCAGCCATTATGCATACGCAGCCGGCCCTCTGCTGAAGGGTGAGGCCGAACCATGCGTCAACGCCGAGGTCACCTCGATCCCGGTGTTCCCCTCCGGCATCGCCGGCGCCCTGGCGGTCGCGATCGGTAGCATCGGCTACGCCTTCGTCCGCCGCCGCCAGTGAGCACGCTCTGATCCTTTGCCTCTTCTCCACCCTTGCCCCCCGGCACCCCGGGGGCCAGGCGCCATGGGAGACCAACGTTGTCCCTGAAGGCCTACCGTCCACGTCGGCCGAACTTGACCCATGGACCCCGCAGTCCCTGCCACGTCAAGCAAGCCTCGCCGATGGTGGACATTGTCTGGGCTCGGACTGGCTGGTTACGGCCTGCTGATCCTGCTCAAAGTGTTGCCTCACGATGCCCAACTGGCGGGGTTTGCAAGCCTCACCCTTGGCATCGCATGCTTGGCCATCGCACTGCGGGGCGGGACCTCTGAACCTGCCGCACGCTCCACCGTCCGAGCGCGGATCGTGGCGGGCATCGGAGCCGTGGCGGTCGTGGGTGTCCTTGGCTACAACGGCCTCCGGGGTTCCGGATTCCAGGGCCCTGAATGGGGCATACTAGTGTACGGCGTCGCATTGATCGTCGCGTCCGGTCACCTGCACCGCAGACTGGGGCAGATTCCCGTCGGTACCCTCGTGGCTTGGTCGTTCCCCATCCTCTTGGCGCCCCTGGCGATGTACGCCCTCAATGCGGTCTTGTCCGCAGACAACGCCGGCACGGCGGCCACGCCGGTGGTCAACGCGCTTGTGGTCAAACCGACGGGTGCCATCCTTTGGATCTTTGGCATCTCGGCCACGGTGGTCGGCAACAGCTTGATCTTGGACAATGCAAGCGGCCGCCTGATCCTGGGCGTCGGCTTGGTCTGCGCCGGGCTGTATCCCATGGTGTTGTTTGGCGGATTGATGGGGCTCCATGCCTGGGAGAACCGCATCCCAGCCAAGCGCTTGGCTGCATACGTGGGCATCGGCCTAGGGGGCCTATGGGTGACCAATCTGATCCGCATTGTGATCCTCGTGCAAGTAGGAAAGACCTGGGGCGGGGCCGCCGTGCAGGGCGTCCATGCACACATCGGCTGGGTCCTGTTCGGTATCTTCATGCTGGCCTACTGGGCCATTGTCCTGCGGGTCGTCGAACCCCGACGACCCATGGACCCCACGACCGCCTAGGCGGTCCATGTGCGGGGCGCACTGGTCCACGAAAGTCCGCCATGCCGGGCTTCGAATCGGACCTCGGCGTCGACCGGGACCTGCTTGGCGGCAGCCCAGGACCCCCAAGGCGTCGGTGCCAATGGGACCGACTCTGCGCCCACAACCGCCGTGACGCCCTGCACTGGCCGTGCCACTTCCACCTCGATCCACCACCCATTGGCCCCTGGAGCGACCACGAAACCGTCAGAGAACCCCTGCAGCCAAGCGGCCGCGTCGCTGCGCACCACGTCACCCAAGACGTTGCGGGCTTCAAAGACCACCGTGGACCCTGGCGGGACATGGCGACTGTGCACCCATGCCCCCCAATCACTGCGCTGCAGAGACACGCGCCGATCATCGATGATGGCGTCTACGCTGGCGACGCCATGGGTCGCGGTGACATGGACCTCGATCCACCATGTGTTCACATTGTCGGGGATGGCGAACACCGCATCGAACGGGGGCGCACCCCGCTCGGTCAGGACGCCCAAGGCCCAGGCTTGGGCCGCCTCTTTCAGGGTCCCATCTGCCCGGGCCAGGCCCCATGAGCGTTCTGCTTCTCCGAACGTATTGGCTGTGTTCATGTTGGGCGTGTCACGCCACGAACGATAGATCATGGCCTGGACCCCTGCGGCCTTCAGCTCGTCGAGTTCGCTGGCGAAAGACGCGATGGCGGCTGCTTGGTCCTGGATGAGCCGTCCGTCCGGCAGGGAGGAAAGGGCGATGTCATGCAACACGATGCCTTTGCCGAACAAGGTACGTGCCTCCTGGACACCTTGCAGGGTCTCTTCGAAGACCCGCTCGTAAGCAGGGTGTGCGTTCCAGGATGCCCACACGGCCTGGATGCCCACCAGGTCGCTGGCGTCGGCTGCCCGATCCCAGGTGGACCACAGCTCACGATTCCAATTGCCCAATCCCAGGACGACTTGGGCCGCGGGGTAATGCTGGTGGATGAAGTCGGCCTTCTCGGCCAAGGCCGCATCAAACGGCTCATGGTCCTGGATGTCTGCCTTGTTGAACTCGCTCTCCAAGATGATCAAGACAGGGGCCCCCCGCATCGAGACCCCCACGTGGTCGACCAGTTGGCCCGTCAAGGCGTCCCAGTCGCCTTGGGTCTTGGTGGCTTGATGGAGTTCGGACCAACAGCCATCGTAGAAACACGATTGGGAAATGTCGTCTCCCCAGTAGTAGAGATGGATGGCGGGGGTGATGCCGGCTTCCCGCATCTGCACCATCGCTTGATCTGGGCTGCCCCAACCAGTACGAAGTGTCCATGGGCCGACCCACAAGGTGCCATAGTCGGGCGGGATGCCCAAGGCACGTTGTTCCCAGATCGATGCGGCATCAAGACCGAATGCCATCCGGTCCGGGGGCCGCGGGTCGGCAGATTCGATGCCTGCCGAGGACCAGGGTAACGTGGGGCGGGTGCCGTTGGTGCCGTTGGGCTCGTCAAGGCCGGGTGCGGATCCGAGGCACGCGGCGCTTGTGGCAAGAGCAAGGGCCACAACGAAGCCGGGTGGCCATGGATGTCTGCGGCGGAGCGTGGTCAGGACTGACGAGCGTCGCTCAGTCGGCACCCGTGGCCGCCTGGAGGACGTGCTCGGTCTGCTCGGCGAGTGGGCCCCAACGGTGTCGTGCAAGCACCTGTTCCCGTCCGGCCCGACCCATCGCCTCGGCCCGTTCGGGGCTGCGCAAGATGTCGAGGATCTTGTTGGCCAGGTCGGTGGCGTCGCCTGGCTCGGCGAGGCTGCCATTCACACCGTCGCGGATGAAGTCCGGGATGCCCCCGAGGCGTGACCCGATGACGGGGCGCCCGCAAGCATTGGCTTCCGCCAGGACCATGCCGAAGGCTTCGGCATCCGTGATGCTGGGCAGGACGACCACCCCGGCTCGTTGGTATGCCGCGATGAGTTGGGCATCGTCCAACCTGCCACTGATCTCGATGCTGCCTTGGCTGTGAGCTGCGAGGGCTTCGAAGGCCGGGAGTCGGTCACCGTGGCCGACGAGGCGCAGGGTGGCCCGAGGGAATTCCTGGCGCACTTGGTGGAAAGCGTCGGTCAGCACGTCCACGCCCTTCCATCGATAGGCTCGGGCAAGTGGTCCGACGAACAAGATCTCGTGTGGCGTCTCCACCCCCGGCCGGAACGCGGCCTCATCCACACCCGGGGGGATGATGGTGACGCGGTCACGATGAGCTAGGAGCGCATTGTCCCTGACGAAGTCGCTGACGGCGATGAGTCCTTTGCTTGCTGCGAACATGCGGCGCTCGACGGTCCACCGAGCAAGGGTCGCAGCGACATCGAGCATGGGGGAACTACCTCGTAGGCGTCCCGCATGGTATGTCAGCACGAAGGGAATGTCTGCGCGGCGCGCCTCTCGACACGCGATCTCCGCGGGGAACGGCACCGGCGCATGGCCGACGATGACGTCCGGCCGTGCTGTTCGGATGCGGTCCCGGATGCGGCGGGGCAGCCCCGGATCGATGGGCGCGTTGCCGAGGAACGTGCGGGGCCGATGCAGGGTCACGTGGACGCCGTCCCGGATGAAGTCCTTCGCTTCTGCGCGGGTGGCGGCAAGGACCTCGACGGTGTGCCCCCGGGCCGCGAGTCGGCTCAGGATGGCGTGCGCATAGCGCTCAAGGCCACCGCCTTCAGGCTCATAGTATGGGGTCGCGGCGAGGATGCGCATGGATCACCTTGGGGGTCGGGTCGAGGATGCGTTGGTAGACCGCTTCGAGGCCATCGGTCACAGCATCCCACGAGTATGCTTGATGGATGGGCGTGGCCAGGAAACGTCCTCGAAGGAGGGCGCCGGGCGCAAGGGCTTGACGAAGGGTCGCTTCCAAAGCGATGGCGTCACCTGGGGGCGCCGTGAGACCTCCCAGTGCTGCCACTTCGGCGACGCCGGGCAATGCGGAGGCGACGACGGGGGTGCCGCACGCCATGCTCTCCAGAAGGGTCATGCCGAAGCATTCCTGCTTGGTGACACTGGGCAGAACGGTCAGGCGGGCTCGCTGGAAGTGGCCGGGCAGATCGTCTTCGTCGACGGCGCCGAGGAACGTGGCATCCACGTGCAGCCGGCGTGCTTGTGCCTCGAGCGAAGCCCGTAGAGGACCTTCGCCGATGACCACGAGTGGCGGCGCATGGGGCATCATGGCCAGGGCCGTCAGCAAGATGTCGAGGCCTTTGTATGGGACCAGGCGCCCGACGAACAGGATCGGGCCGTCGTCGTCAGGCTCGGGGCCGGGATGGAAGCGTTCCGGGTCGATGCCATTGGGGATGATGTGGCGCCGCGCCATGTCGGTCCAACTGAGGCTTGGGGAGCGCTCAGCGTATGCGTGGGAACGCACCAAGACGGCGTCGGCCAAGGCGTAGCTGCGGGGACCGATGGCCCGGTAGGCGCGGGCCGCGAGGCGCCCGAACGAGGTCCCCGGATCCGGTTCGAAATGGAAGTCAAGCACCGAAGGGACGCCCAGGCGGTTGGCGCGGCGCAGCACGGATGGCGTCGTGAAGGGGTAGGTGGCCGGCACGTGGATGATGTCCCCTCCTGCGATGCGAGCAGCAAGGGCCGCGATGGGTGCACGCATGACGACGCCCGTGCGGGGCACCCTTTCGATGTGGACCCCGGGGACGTCCTGGCCCTCTCCGGTGCTGGAACAGACCAAGGTGACGTCGTGGCCTCTTTTGGCAAGTCGCGAGGAGACTTCTCCAAGCACCCGCTCGACGCCTCCGACGTGCGCTCCGGCGTCTCGTGCCTCGGGGAACGGGTCGTAGGGAGAGACCACGGTGATGCGCATCAACTGAAGTTGTGGATGCGCGACGGAAAGGGTTCGGGGACAAAGTTGGGACCCCCACACGCACCGACCCGCCAAGGAGGCACGTGTGGGGGGAGAGGAACTCCCTGCCAGGCGTCCGGAGGGGGGCTAGGCAGGGCAAGTGAACATGAGGCAGACGCCCGCGGGGGGCATAGCATGCGGTGATGGGGGACGATGGGATGAAGGTGGGGGAGGGGAAGAGAGGGACCTCGTCCGAGGTCCGGCATCCTGCTTAGGTCCAGGAGATGATGTCGCTCAGGACAACATCGCCGTCGACCGAAGTGACGCGGAACTGGACGTCCACGTGCTTCCCGAGGCGGACGATCTTGCGGTATTCGCCGTCGCCGATTTCGTGCATGGTCTTCCAGTCGCCGCCGTCAAGGCTGACCTCGACGGTGCTGATCTCTTGGCTGCCATCGACCGCGACCGCGATGCGGCGGCGGCTACCCTCGTTGAGGGTAGTGATATCGGCCTCGAAGGCCTCGGCGGGCTCGCTGCTCAGGACCGGCTCGACCGGCTCGCTGACCGTCTCTTCGGCCGGGGCCGCACCGGCGCCACCGCTAGGGGCCGTGGGGGTCTCGGTGACCGGCTCGGGGCTGGGCTCAGGGCTGGGTTCCGGAGCAGGCTCAGGGCTGGGTTCGGGGACCGGCTCGGGGGCAGGTTCGGCAGGGGCCGTCCAGTAGACCTCAGAGGAGGTCTGGGTCTGGGCGTGGTCGTCCGTGGCACGGAAGGTCACCGTGGCGCCAGGGGCGACATGGATGCTCTTGGCGTAGGTGCCCCAGCTCGTGGCGGGGAGCAGCGTGTAGGAACCAGCGTCCACCTTGGCCTCGACCTTGGTGATGGTGCTGGTGCTGCTGACGGCGGTCTCGATCCACCATTCGTTGCCCACAGCCTTCGGGGTGAAGGTCGCCGTGAACTCGGGAACGGGTTCCGGTTCGGGGGTGGGCTCAGGTTCGGCGGCGGGCGTACTGCCACCGAGCCACTGCATGGAGTCGCTGGTCACCGTGGCACCGGTGGTGCTGGTGGCCTTGAAGACCATGCTACCAGCAGGGGCGTAGAAGCTCTTGGCGTGGGTACCCCAGCTGGTGGCGGGGAGCGTCGTGTAGCTACCACCGTTGTGGCTGGCTTCGACCTTGCTCAGGCTGTGGCTGCTGTCGACCTTGACTTCGACCCAGTACTCATTGGCACCGCTCGGGACCGTGAAGGTCGCCGTGAACGGACCAGTGGGGGCAGGGGCCGGGGCAGGAGCGGCGTTGGCACGCTCAGCTTGGACACCGTTGATCCAGACGTAACCGGCTTCCTTCAGAGCGGTGGTGCCGCCCCAGGAGAAGCCCCAGTGGCGTTCAGCTTGGCCGTAGTAGTTAGCCAGGTTCATGCCGGGAGAGTCGTTCCAGCTGCGGTAGACGATGGCCATGACGCCAGCTTGCTTGAGGGCCGGCAGGTTGTCGAAGAACTGCTGCAACTCAGCGGCTTGGCGGCT
>JBFGSX010000073.1:0-7726 GCA_041566495.1 Thermoplasmatota archaeon | reverse complement strand
TGCACTTCACTGGGACCCATGAGGTCCATGCAGCCGCCGGCTGTACCAGTGCCTCGGACCGCCAATTGCACGACGATGTAGCCGTGGGGAAGGAACGCGTTCAGGTTGAATGGCGTCGTCTGGCCCGGGTAATCGATGGTGTCGTCCTCGTAGCCGGTCTGGCAGGGGTCCTGGCCTGGAGTGACGCAGTGCTCGCCGACCTCATAGTACGGGCCAGCGTCCACGATGACGGGCAAAGGACCGGTCTGGTTCCAGGGTCGCCAGATGGCCATGACGATGTCCACGTCGGCGCGGTCGCCCGCCACGCCATCCGCCTCGCCGTAGGCGGGGAGGTTGGACTTGAGGCGGACAATCTCAGGTTCCGTCGCGTTCATCATGCCGGTGCGAAGAGGCGTCGAGCCGGAGGCTCCTAGGTGGTATTCGCCTTTGAAGACGCCCGGGTTCGCGTACGGGTCATCGAGGTCGAATTCGTGGTATTCATCGAACGGTTGTAGGCATCCGCTCAACGACACCGCGATGACGCAGAATGCCAGTACAGTCTCCCGGGCGCGCATGCTTCAGCGCCTCGCCGGGACCTTGACGCCCTTCAACGCCTTGATGATCTCCTTCTTGCGGGGACCGGACATGACGTCATCGAGCACTTCGGCCAAGGTGTTCATCTGGACCACTTCGACGCGGGAGCGGTACAAGGGGTTCAGCATGATGTCCGTGGCACTGGAAGCGGGCACGATGACCCGGTTGTAGCCGGCGTCCACCGCGATCTCGATCTCTTGGGTGATGCCCCGCACGGGGCGCATCTTGCCATCAATGGTCAAGCCGCCGATCAAGACGGTGTCTTGGCGGACCGGGATGCCTTGCATCGAAGACAGTGCACTGACCACGAGGGCGAGGCCACATGCGGTCGCGTCGACGCCGTCCTGGGCGATGACACTCTGGATGTGGACGTCCCGTCCGGCGACGTCCCCACCGGCGATCTGCTTGAGCAATGCACTGACCACTTGGGTCTGGCTGCGGGCACTTTCCTCGATGCCGCCACCGAAGGCGATGTGGCCGCCGTGCCGACTCAGAGGAGGCGTGACCGCGGCCGCGATGGGCACGATGAGACCGGCTGGTTCGCCGACCTCGCCGGTGCCGACCAAGCCAGCGCCAGCGACCATGCCAATGAGTTCGCCGCTGACTTGGACGCTCTCTTGGGTGCGGCGTTCTTCCAGTTCCTGTTCGGCGATCTGTTGCTCTAGGGAACGGCTGAGGCGCTTGGCTTCCCGTACGTCGTCGGCACTGACGACCTTGTGGCCGCGGGCGGAGGCGACGTCACCCGCGGTGCGCACCAGGCCGCCCAGTTCACGCAGACGGAGGGTCAGCTTGCCGCGCTTGCCGCTGCGGCGTTGACCTTCTAGGATGATCTCTGCGATGGCATCTGCTTCGAAGTGGCTGATGCGACCGTCGCGCTTGACTTCCTGGGCCACGAAACGGCACAGTTTGAGCCGGTTCTCGTGGTTGTCATCCATGGTGCTGTTGACGTACACTTCGTAACCGTAGCCACGGATACGGCTGCGCAGAGCAGGGTGCATGCCGGTGTGGACCCCGTCAGGTTCCTGGACGGCATCCAGGTTACCGGCGGCGACCAATACGAAGTCACAGGGGGCCGGTTCGGTCTTCACCATGGCACCACTGCTGGCTTCCGATTGACCGACGATGCTGTACTGCCCATCTTGCATGGCAGTCAACAGTGCTTGTTGACTGTCCAGGCGGAGGACGTTGATCTCGTCGATGAACAAGATGCCCTTGTGCGCCTTGTGGATGGCACCGATCTCAACGCGCTGATGGGTCGGGGTCTCCAAGCCACCCGACTGGAACGGATCGTGGAGAACGTCACCCAGCAGAGCCCCGGCGTGGCTACCGGTGGCGTCTACGTAGGACGTGTGGTTCTCGGCGCGAGGATCATACTCCAGCAAGATCGTGGGGACGATGCGGGAGACCGTGTCCTTGCCTTGTCCGAAGACCTGGAACTCGAAGAAGGCGACCATGAGACCGACCAAGAGGATGAGGATCGAGATGGGATCCCAGCCGAAGATCAGGAGAGGCAGCACGGAGAGGGTCAATGTGCCCAGGACGACGAGGGTCTCCAGGGTCTTGCGGACGACGCGCTTGCGTCGGGCGACGCCCCGCATCTGTTTGACGATGCGGCGGCCTTCGCCTGGTTCCGCTTCTAGGATGCGTGGATTGTTGGGGTCGGCCGGGTTGTTGTAGGCCAAGATGTCCTTGAGCTTGGTCGGGGGCAGCATCTCCTTCATCGCCTTGGCGATCATGGATTTGCCCGTGCCCGGATCCCCGATCAGGAGCAGGTTGCGCTTCTGTTGGGACGCTTTCTGGGCGACGGCCACAGCGTGGTCTTGTCCGATGACCTGCTCGATCAGGCGCTCCGGGACTTCGATGTCGTCGGACGTCTTGATGCCGGCCTGCTGGTTGATCCACTCATAGGGGTCATTGTGCATGGCACGGGGAGCCGTGACGGTCGTCTTCTTCGGGGTCTTCTTTGCTACTGGCATGGATCCTCAACGTTTCTTGTCGGCCTTGACGGTGTTCTTGCGCTTGGCCGTGGCAAAATTCCTGGCCAAGAGGCCAGATGCGGTCAGGGCCGCCGCTGGAGCGACGGCTTGGAGTGTGGCTGCAGCCGCGGCGGGCACCGGCGGCGGCGGGGGCGGAGGTGGCGGGATAGCCGGGGCGAACCTCAGGTCAGTGATCTCGATGAGTTCACCGAAGAGGATGACGCCGTAGTCGCCGATGGCGAAGAACTCACGTTGGTACGTGGGCCCCAGGTTGCGGTCGTTGTAACGGTACGGTGCGGCGTGGAGCTGCAAGAAGTCGTCGGTGAGATCATTGAACACCCCATCCGACTGTGTCAGCAATTGCTGGTCTTGGGTGCGGTTGACGAGTGCTCCAATATCGAAGTGATGATCATCCAAGTAGCCATACACTTCGTCCACGGCAACGATGGATTTGCGGATCGTTGGTTCCAACACGCCGGCGCTGCCGGTGTTGCGCTCGATGACCTGCTTGATGATCATGTGGACGACGCCCGAGTATTCCCGGTATGTGACGTCCTGCACATTGGCCTCTACTAGGTCGAACTGGGAGCCGATAGCCGGGAATTGCTTGCCATAGTGGTGCACGGGACCCCAGTGGACCCGGCCGGTGCTGTTGCTGTAGGCGCCGTATGCGGTGTCGAGGACGAGGTTACCGTCCGGGCCAATGCCTGCGGTGGCGAGCGCCATGCGGCCATCGGAGCGGACACCAAGCTTGGGTGCGCCGCCCTTGATGGAGGCCGGGCCCAAGTATTCCGGTTCGCCCCCGTCAGGATCGAGGCGGAAGATCTCCACGTCGCCTGGTTCGGCGGCGGGGTTCCAAGAAAACACCCCTTGGTCTTTGGCCACTTGGCACCCGATGTACAGGTAGCCTTCGGAGATGACGGGGTTGGTGGCCCTTTGGCAGGGCGCGATCTGGTGTTCCCAGCCCTCGTACGAGGATCGCGCATCGGCCGTGGTCCAGACCAGGGAGATGAGACTCTGGGCGCCGGAGCCATTGGGTTGGGCGTCCAGTCCCAGCCCCAAGGCGGGGACCTTGGCAAAGAGCGGAATGACCGCATCCATGCTGTTGGCGATGCGAGGCACACCGGCAGGGGGCGCGGAGAACTTCGTGGCGCTCTCATGCCACACCATGGTCATGTTGTCGGTCAAGGGATTGAACGAGTACCACATCTGGTTGATGCGGCTGCCTGGATTGACAGCGCCCAGGAATTGGGCGTTGAAGTCACCGCTCGTGTCCTGGTTGTTGTTGATGTCCGAGAGGCTCTTGAATTTCTGCGCCGCGATGACGTAGTCGAAACGGCCCTCCGGATTGCCGGGCACCGAATAGAGGGACCCGATGAAGGCCTGCCCGAAGGGGGTCACCGTGACCTGGGGGTGCTCACCGAAGGCGTCCCGGGACACGGCCGCGGGCGGGTTGAACGGCCGGTCGTTCCAGCTGACCCCGTGGTTGGTGGAGGTGTGTGTGGTGAAGACCTGGCCACCCCGGCTTTTGGGGCTTGGAGCGTCGAAATGGTCGCCCGTCCCGTGCAGGGATGCCAGGATGAGATTGTTGGGGTTGAACGGATCCACTGCCAGAGACGGGTCGCCAAGGGCATCGGCGCCATCGATGACGCGCAGCGGGCATTCGTTGGTGAGGAACGCTGCCCCCGGACAGTCGACGACGATGCGGTAATCGACGCCCTTGGCCGGGTCGGCGGTCTGACCCAGCGCGGCCAAGGGAAGCGCCAGACAGAGGCCGAGGAGAACGATGGTCGCGTACCGGAAATCCATGCATCACCATGGCGCCATCACCCAGGCACCATCTGTCGACCTGAGGCCGCCCACAAAAGGGTTCTGGGCATAACGTTGACATGACGGCCAGCAAGGCTGATGTGAACTCGGGGACTCGCCCCCTCATGCGCGTCCTGTTCGTCGCCCTGCTCCTCCTGGCCGGTTGTGCCTCCCCGGCGCCCACGTCCGAGCCCGAAGCCCCGGTGACGCCGATCCACGCAGACCCCCGCGGCGCTCTACCGGAACCCGTCGAGATTGATGACAGTGGAGACCTCGTGTCGGGCGCCGACAAGGAGTGGACCTGGGAACTGGATCCCAGGGTCCTGCGCATGTCGATCCACATGACCGGCAACGGCCCCCAAGGGGTGCCTGTGCAGATGCAGAACGCGCTCGAAGTGTCCCTCTACCATAACGGAACCATCGTCGAGGAGGGAGGCACCCGAGGCATGTTCGGGACGGTCGGCGGCGGCACTGTCTCCATGTTCAACTACGACGAGGTGGCCAGCAACGGCACCCTGACGAACCACGCGGGCACCTGGGTGCTGAAGCTGTCGACCGGGCCGAACGTGGCCGCTTACGACCTGTCGATCAGGGCGACATACCGGGCCTAGGCCCGCAGTGCCCAGGCTTCTTGGCGGGCTTGGTGGACGTTGCCCATGTATTGGCGCGCCTCAGCGGGTTTCTGGGGGGCTTCGTTGATGCCAAGGAGGTGCTCGACGGCCGCGGGGATGATCTCCGGACCGATGTGTCCCCAGCCTTGGCTGACCCAGGGAGCCCCGGGAGTGACCGGCAAACCGCCGCCGCATTCGGTGGTGGAGTAGTAGACGGCGGTGCGGTTCATGACGGCTCGCAGGCCGATGTTGTCAAGGAACAGACCGTCGGGGCCCGCTGCGGGATCAGCGGCCATGACAAGGCGTTCTTTGCCGGCAAGGGTGACCGTGGCCACGCCCCCTTCCCAGCCCCAGGCTTCCCGGACCTCCAAGAGGACCCGGCTGAACACGCCGGCGGTCATGGGGGTGGCGAAACTGGTGCCGCTGGTGTCACGGTACTCGTCGATGGTGCGATCGAGGGGCAGGTTCTGGGTGAAATCCGCGGTGAAGTCGGGCACGTTGCCACTGGATTCCTCACGGCATTGGTTGTCATGGTCCCCCGCGACGCCGACGACCCAGGGCGGGCCGGCAGTGCTATCGATGGGCGCCAGGGCAGGGGTGTTGTCGGAGGCACCGACCGGGATGCCGCCGGCGTCCCATTTGCGCTTGTTGGCCTCGGCGGTGCTGCTCTCGGTGACGAGCCACGTCGGAGGGCTGCCGATGGGGCCGTAAGATTCGCTCATGAAGTCGATCCACGGCTGGCTGGCAGCCCACTGCTCACTGGACCCTCCGAAACCTTGGCTGAACATGATGATGGCGTCCGGGTTGGCGACCAGGACGGCGCCACTGGTAGCGGTGCCGTGGCTGCCTCCGTCGATGATGTTGCCGCCGTGGCCGACGGCGACGATATTGGTGCCCGCGAAGTGGTACATGACGCCCTCCTCGATGTTGTCCCAGAACTCGACGTCCGCTTCACGGCGCTCATCGTAGGTACCGTTCTGGGTGAGGTTGACGACGACCGGCGTGCGGCCATCCCTATCCACAAAGGAGGAGAGGATCTCGTCGGGGATACTGTGGTTGCGTTGGAAGTGGGCGTGGTACGGATTGATGGCGGTGTCCAGGACGGCCACGACGACCCGGCTCACGACATCCGGGTCCTCGACGAGGTCTTCAGGCGTCTCCGAGGGCGTGTTGACGTCCGCACAGCCAGCCATCAGGAGGGTGATAGCAATCGGTACAATCCAGCGCATAGGCGCTCCAGGCATGCGCACCGCATTGAGCCTTGTGGCGGGGGCCTAGGCGGACCAAGGGGTCAAGGAAGGAGAGGGAAAGGGGTCGGGCTGCCAGGAGCCCATCCGATGGACGGGAGCTTACTCGAAGAGCCATCATCGCGGCCTGCGACCACGAATCCGGGCGCTTCGAGCCGCGTCGCTTACTCGAAGAGCCAGTCGTCCGCCACTGACACGCCGGAATCACGACTCTTCGACCAGCTTCGCTTACTCGAAGAGCCAAGCGTCGCTGGTGGTCTCGTAGTCGTAACCGCCCTCAGGGAACCAAAGGCCGATCTCGAAGGCAGCGGTCTCAGCGGCGTCGCTGCCGTGGATGATGTTGCGGCCGATGTGCTGAGCGAAGTCGAAGCGGATCTCGCCGGGCTTGCCCTCAACAGGGTTGGTGGCGCCCATGAGGGCACGGGAGACGCTGATGGCACTCTCGCCTTCGATGATCATCGGGACGACGGGGCCGGTCTTGATGTAGTCGACGAGGGGACCGTAGAACGGGCGCTCCTTGTGGACTTCGTAGTGCTTCTCGACGGTCTCGGCGCTGGGGATCTCCAGGCGCATGGTCTTGATCTTGAGGCCCTTGGCTTCAAAGCGGGCGACGATTTGGCCGACGAGTCCGCGGCGGACGGCGTCGGGCTTGATCATGACGAAGGTCTGTTCGATGGCCATGTGGGCGCCGACTTGGGGGTCCTATTTGAGAAGCACGGCGGGGTTGACCGGGATTGCATCGAGTTCCTGCAGTTTGACCTGCACGGAGGGCTGGCCACGCTGGTCGAAGACCACCCGGATCGTGTCGGGCAAGGCCACGGCGACGCCCCCTTCGGGGGCATGGCGATATAGCCCGTAGCTGAACCCTGCTTCGTCCTCGAACTGGTACAGCGTGTATCCCCGGACATGGTAGGCGGAGGTGTCCATCATGGCGCCCATACCCTGCCATCGACGGGGGTGCCGATGGCAGGATGCATGAACTGCCGGAACGATCGCCTCAGGCCTTGAGCGCTAACTTGGCGTGGATCCCGCACAGGGGACCACCTGTCTTGGGAACGTTGCGGCAAGGGGCGCCTTTCTTGGTCATGGCACTGCAATGCTCGGGGCTCGCTTGAGGTATGGGGGCCGTCTCGCGGGCAGGTTTGGGCTCGGCCGGCTTGCGGGCCTTGACCGGGGGTGGCGCGGCGACCTGCACGGGGACCTTGGCAGACTTGATGTCTGCGACGGGGGCCTTCTTGGGACGGTATCCTTGGTGGGCGGTACAGTACTTGCTACGGAGCCGGGCATCGTATGTGCAGGCAGACCCGTCGTTACGGATGGCCAGGCAGGCCTTGATGGCGCCCTCGTCGATGGCTACGGGCTTGGGCGCGACGGGGGGCGCGGGCTTACCCACCGGCGCCGGCTTGGGCGGGACCGGGGCCGCAGGTTTGACGAGCGGAGATGCAGTGCTGGATGGTGTGAGCGGCCGGTTGGCTGGGGGCTTGGGCGCCGGGCCATTGGCAGCCGGTCC
>JBFGSX010000072.1:0-7784 GCA_041566495.1 Thermoplasmatota archaeon | reverse complement strand
CTCCTCGTCACGGTGAACCAGCAACAGGCCAATGTCTCGGATCGGGACGGCGTCGGCAGCATCCTCGCTGCCCCTTCCGCACCCACCAGCACGGCGATCCTCATCGGTGCCCCGAGCAGCGGCGGCTTCACCATCCTCTAGGACAAGCCTTGAGGTCGGTGAGCCATCCCGTGGCGTGGACGCCATCACCCACGTCTTGCTCGCCCACGCCGCCGCGCTCATCGTGGTCCGGCGACGCGTGGGCGGGCCGGCGCTGGCCGCCGCCGCAGGAGCGTCCGCATTGGCACCCGACCTCGACGTCCTCTTGGCGCCCCTCACGCTCTTCGAGCCGCTGTACTTCCTTGGCCACAGAGGCGCCACCCACAGCATCGTCGGGGCGCCCCTCTCCGCCTTGACCTTCCTATGGGTGCTGAGCCGCCTCGGGCGACGCTTCCAACGCCTGGAGATCTTCCAATGGCGACGGTCCTTCTGGTGGGCCGCGTTGTGGGGTGGCTGGAGCCACTTGGCGCTCGACGGCATCACGCGGCAAGGCGTGGTCATGCTCTGGCCATTGAGCGACATGCGCTTCAGCCTCGAGTTGTTCTTCTACCTCATCTGGTGGCTGGCTCCCATTTCCTTGTTCGGCATGTGGCAACGCTACCGTGGCCGCTGGTCCAATCGGGGCTACCTTCGAACCGTGGCCGTGGTCTGCGCCCTGATCCTCATCGTGGGTGGCGTGCGCCTGTCCGGTCGCCCCGACGGTGAGCACGTCTACGCCACCCCATCCGACTTCGAGTGGACCGTCGCTGAGGAGCACGCAAATGGCACCTGGGAACTCACCTCCGTCCGTTGGGGCAAGGTCAGGGACCAAGCATGGTACCCCTCTGTGGTTCCAGATGAAGCGGGCCTTGCAGTGGCCGCAGCGATGGAGACCATCGCCTTCCGGGCGTTCAAGATGGACGGCACCGCTCCATTCGTGCCGAGCGCTGAACCCGCACCTGGCGGCTGGAACGTCACCATCATCGACGTCGTCGCACGCTTCCAGATCCGGGATCCGCCACGCTTCATCCCAGAAGACTGGTTGGAAGACATCGGAGTCTTCGAGGCCACCGTGACCTCCCGCGGGGTCGACGTGCACCGGGCGGGTCGGTAGCAAACCCCTATGGCCGGCACGCCCGGTGTGGGCGCGATGAACCGCCCGCCCGTGGCCACGCCAGACACCCCACTGCGTTGCAAGAGCTGGAGGACCGAAGCGATCCTGCGCATGCTCGAGAACAACCTCCACAACAGTGAGGAGCCGGACAAACTGATCGTCTACGGGGGCACGGGCAAGGCAGCGCGCAACCCCGAAGCCTTGGCAGGCATCAAGGACGCCCTGGCTGGCCTCGAAGACGACGAGACTCTTCTCGTGCAGAGCGGCAAGCCCGTGGCGGTGTTCAAGACATGGCCCCAATCGCCCCGGGTCCTCATTGCCAACAGCCACCTCGTACCCCACTGGTCCACCTGGGAAGAACACCGGCGCCTGGAAGCAGAGGGACTCACCATGTATGGCCAGATGACCGCCGGCAGCTGGTGCTACATCGGCACCCAAGGCATCATCCAAGGGACCTACGAGACCTTCGCCGCCGCAGGCCACCAACACTTCCCTGACCAAGGCGCCATGGCCCTCGCCGGTCGCACTGTCTTGACCGGAGGCCTGGGGGGCATGGGTGGTGCACAGCCTCTGGCCGTCACCATGAACGGCGGAGCATGTCTGGCCGTCGAAGTGGATGAAGCCCGTGCCAAGCGCCGACAAGAAGCAGGCTTCGTGCACGAGATCACCCACGACCTCGCCGAAGCCCGACGCCTCGTCGAGGAGGCCGCAGCCGAAGGCCGCGCCTTCAGCGTCGCCCTCATCGCCAACTGCGCCGACGCCCTTCCAGCACTGCTCGCCGACGGCTTCGCCCCTGACTTGGTGACCGACCAGACCAGCGCCCACGACCCCCTGAACGGCTACGTCCCCCATGGCATGAGCCTGGCCGATGCCCTCGCACTCCGAGACAACGACCCGGACGCCTACACGGCCGCCAGCCTGGCCAGCATGGCCGCCCACGTGGAAGCCATGGTCGGCTTCCAAGAAGCAGGGGCCCACGTCTTCGATTACGGCAACAACATCCGTGAAATGGCCCGCCTTGGGGGCATGACGCGCGACCGCGCCTTCTCCTTCCCAGGCTTCGTCCCCGCCTACATCCGGCCCATGTTCTGCGAAGGACGGGGCCCGTTCAGGTGGCTCAGCCTGCGCGGCGACCCCGAAGACATCCGCAAGACCGGCGCCCTCGTCAAGCAGATGTTCCCCGACAACACGACCCTCACCAATTGGATCGACCTGGCCGACGAACACCTGCCCTGGGAAGGCCTGCCAGCCCGCGTCTGCTGGCTTGGCATGGGTGAGCGGGACCGCTTTGCGTTGGCCATGAACGAACTCGTGGCCAAAGGCGAGATCGGCCCCATTGCCGTCACCCGGGACCACTTGGATTGCGGCAGCGTCGCCAGTCCTTACCGCGAGACCGAGGGCATGAAGGACGGCAGTGACGCCATCGCTGATTGGCCCCTCCTGAACGCCATGGTGAACATCGCCGCCGGCGCGGACTCCGTCCATTTGCACAATGGAGGCGGCGTCGGTATCGGCTACAGCACCCATGCAGGTCAGGTCGTCGTGCTCGACGGCTCCGACCTGGCCATGGAGAAAGCCAAGCGGGTCTTCGTGACCGACCCCGGCATGGGGGTCGTGCGCCACGTGGATGCCGGCTACGCAGAAGCCATCGCCACCGCCAAGGCCAAGGGCGTGCGCACACCCCTGGTCTGAGACAGGAAGGACGCCGGCCCCAGGCGGACACTAGGGCAGGCGCCGTTTGCATAGCGGACAAGCAGGAGCCGAACCGAATCAACGCCATGCAACACCTCCACTTGCTAGATGCCGAGGCCGCGCAGAATGAGCTCGCCAAGAAATCCATAGGGCAGATCGAGCGGGAGACCGCCATCACCTGGGGCGGGCGCGCGGCAGCGGCCTACGCCAATGCCAAACAATCCAGTGGCAACCGCCGGGAACAATGGCTCAAAGACGCCGAGAACTACCGCCAAGAGAGCCTTGAACACGCCGCCATGACGGAAGACATGGGCCTCCTGAGCAACATCCTCGACGAATTGAAGGCGGCTCGAGCGGGCACCTGAGCCCCAGGCACATAGCCACTGCTACTCGGAATGCAACTGTCGCGACCAGCCCAGCCCGGGCACTGACTGAACGCAACCTCTTCAGCCACGGACCGTTGCAGCAGCCGTGGATCCTCTCATCATCGACGGCACCCGTCTCACCATCGAGGACATCGTCGATGTCGCTCGCCGCGGTCGCCAAGTCGAAGTCACGGATGGCGCATGGGACGCCGTCGCCGCTAGTCGGGCCGTCGTGGACGACCTGGTCGCAGCCGGCAAAGTCGCCTATGGCATCACCACGGGCTTCGGCGAATTCGCCCACGTCACCATCGAGCCAGCCCAGACGACGCAATTGCAGCGCAACCTCCTGATGAGCCACGCCGTCGGCGTCGGGCGCCCCCTCCCCACTCCCGTCGTGCGGGCCATGATGGTCATCCGGGCCAACACCCTCGTGCGAGGCTTCAGTGGCGTCCGCCGCGAACTCGTGGAGCGCCTCCTGTTTCTGTTGAACCACGACATCGTGCCGGTCATCCCAAGCCGCGGCAGCGTGGGCGCCTCCGGCGATCTGGCACCCTTGGCCCACATGGCCCTCCCCATCATCGGCCTCGGCAAGGTCCGCTATCAAGGCGAAGTCGTGGACGCCGCCAGCGTCCTCGCGGACCTTGGCCTGGAGCCCTTGGAGTTGGCAGCCAAAGAAGGCCTGGCACTCATCAACGGCACCCAGTTCATGGCCGGCAGTGGAGCTCTCATGGTCCACGACGCCACCGCGCTCCTCAACGACGCCCAGATCGTCGCAGCCATGAGCCTGGAAGCACTCATGGGAAGCACGGCGCCCTTCGACGACCGTGTGCACGGCCTGCGCCCACACCCGGGCCAACGCATCGTTGCGCAGAACATCCGCGCCCTCACTGAAGGCAGTGGCATCGTGGAGAGCCACGCCCACTGCGCCCGAGTGCAAGATGCGTATTCCTTGCGTTGCATCCCTCAGGTCTTGGGCGCCTGCCGTGACCAGATCATGAACGCCAGGCAGACCATCGAGATCGAGGCCAACTCCGTCAACGACAACCCCATCGTCTTCCCGGACGGGGACATCATCAGTCAAGGCAACTTCCACGGCGAACCCGTCGCCTTCGCGTTGGATATGCTCGCCGTGGCGGTCTCTGAATTGGCCAGCATCTCCGAGCGCCGGGTCGAACGCCTCGTCAACCCGGACCTCAGTGAAGGCCTCAAGCCGTTCCTCGTGGACAATGGCGGTTTGAACTCTGGTTACATGATCGCCCAATACGTGGCCGCGGCCCTGGTGTCGGAGAACAAGATCCATGCACACCCAGCCAGCGTCGATTCCATCCCCACCAGCGCCAATCAAGAAGACCACGTCAGTATGGGCAGCATCTCCGCCCTGAAGTTGTCCCAGGTCCTACGCAACGTGCGTTCCGTCATCGCCATCGAAGCGATGTGCGCAGCCCAAGCCTTGGACTTCAAGCACGACGAAGGCCTTGCGGCAGGAAACGGCAGCCAGGCAGCCCATGCGGCCCTACGGCGCACCGTGCCACGCCTCGAAGGGGACCGCATCCTCAGTGACGATGTGGCGGCCATCGAAGGCTTGCTTCGCGAGGGCACCCTGCGTCAAGCGGTCGCCGCCGCCGACATCGACCTGGTCTAGACGACCAAGCCGCCGCAGACCACTTGGGACACCGTGGAGCGGGCAGGTTCGTATGCCCAGTGGGCCAAATCCGCCACATCGTGCACGATGATGTCGGCGCGCTTGCCCACTTCCAAGCTGCCTACCTCATTCTCCCAGCCAAGGCTGCAGGCGGCGTTCCATGTGGCGCCCGTCCATGCCTGCTCTGGGGTCATGCCCAGCAAGTAGCATGCCAGTTGGGTGACCGTGTTCATGTTCGTGATGGGGTTGTTGGGATTGTGGTCGCTGGCCAATGCCACGGGGACCCCTGCATCCAAGAACGCCTTGCCCGGAGCCCACTGGGGTTGCATGAGTGTCATGGGGACCGTCGGCAGCAGCGTCGCGATGGTGCCGGCCTCAGCCATGGCCTGGATGCCCTCGGGTGAGACCCGCAGCAAGTGGTCGGCCGTGATGGCGCCCACGTCGGCGGCCAATTGCGCGCCGGCGGTGTTGACGATCTCATCGGCGTGCAATCGGGACGTCAAGCCATGGCGGCGCCCGGCATCGAAGATACGTCGTCCCTGCTCGGCGGTGAAGACCCCTTCCTCGACGAAGACATCACAGTAAGTGGCGATGCCTTGTTTGGCCACTGCCGGCAGCATCTCGTCGATGACCAGATCCACGTACCCGTCCACGTCGTCCTTGAACTCCGCCGGGACCGCATGGGCGCCAAGGAATGTGTGGGCCATCCGAGCCCCGGTGTCCTCGAGGGCCTTGCCAGCTTCCAGCATGCGCAGTTCTCCTGCGGTCTCCAATGCGTAGCCGGTCTTGGCTTCCAGTGCCGTCGTGCCGTTGCGCATCATGCGCTGCAAACGGGGGCGGGCCTGTGCCACGAGACCCGCGACGTCCAACGCCCGGGTCTGTTCCCGGGTGTATGCGATGCCGCCGCCGGCTTCCAGGATCTCCATGTAGGATCGGCCTTCCAGTTTCATGCCCATCTCGAAGGCCCGGTCGCCACCGTACACCAGGTGGGTGTGCGCATCCACAAAACCAGGGGTCACGAGGCGTCCAGTGGCGTCGATCTCTTGGGTGGCGCCTTCGAACTCCTCGTCCGGTCCGACCCATTGGATCTTGCCGTCGTCGATACCGATGGTGAATCCTTGGCTCACCTGGGCCACGGCGTCGGACGCGCTGCGGGCTCCCTGGACGCCGGCCATGCTCAGGACGTTGCCGTTGCGGATCGCTAGCTGCACAACGCGTTCAAGACCAGGGCGGCGATAAGCCCCCCGATGGCGTTCGAGCCCAGTCCGGCGCGACTTCCCCAAGCCCGACCCGATGCACCAGACCCCCGCTTCGCTGACCTGTTCACCGAAGGCGCAGCGGATTTCCACCTAGCAGGCGTCCCATACGATGTCTCGGTGCTTGGTCGCAAAGGCGCTCGGGGGGGACCCACCGGGATCCGCGAAGCATTCCGCTTCCTTTCCACCCACGACCCGGCCGGGATCAGCATGGAAGGGCTCCGCATCCGAGATCACGGCGACGTCAGTGGCCTGAGCGACGATGTGCTGGCATCCCACGCCGTCGTGCGAGCCGCCGCCCAGACCCTGCACGGCCTTGACGGCCGCACCATCCTCATGGGTGGCGACCACGGCCTCACCTTCCCCCACGTCCAAGCGTTGGCCGACATCGTGGAAGGCAACATCGGCATCGTCGTCATCGATGCCCACTACGACCTACGGGACTACACGGGCCAACCCAGCAGCGGCACCCCGTTCTACCGCATCCTGACCGAGCTGGATGGCCGCGTTCAGGGGGCCAACATCGCCGAGATCGGTATCCGGCCCTGGGCCAATACCCGCATGCTAGCAGAACGGGCGGCTGAGCATGGCGTGCGCGTCCATTCCATGGCCGCGGTGGAATCCCACGGCATCGAGGCCATCGTCGAGCAAGCCCTCGCGCAGGCCGGGGACGGGACGGATCACTTGTGGCTCAGCATCGACATCGATGGCCTCGACCAAGCCTTCGCCAGTGGCTGCAGCGCCCCCGGTGCAGGGGGGCTCTCCTACAGTGAAGCCGCCCACATCACCCGCCAGGTCGCCGCGGATCCCCGGTGCCGTGGCATGGATCTCTTGGAGGTGGCGCCCGAACTGGACCCGACGGGCAACACTTGCCGCAGCGCCGCCCAACTCATCGCGGAGTTCATCGGGGCATCGCCTGGCTGATTCAGATCGTCAACAAGTATGCCTCAAGGCCCGCCCAAGGCGAGGCGTCGAACGTCTCCACTTTGCGGACATCGGCCACGGGCGCGGCGCCTTGCAGTCGCCCTAGAATGGAGGCTTCTGAAAGATCGGTCCTGGCTTCCACGTAGACCGTGGCGTGGCCATTGGCGACCTTCAAGTGTGGCTGGCCGAACAAGGACTCGAACGCCTTCAGGTGCACCAATGAATCGGCCCACAAGCGGCTCGATGCCATGGAGACCGCGATGACATCGTCATCCACGAGGTTGGCGTTCCCATACTGGCCTTCCAGCATTCCCACGATCTGTTCAGTGGAGACGCGCTTGAAGTCCACGAGGCGCGCCACTGTGGGGTAGTCCGTGGATTTGGGGCCCTTGGTAGGGCTGCCGACCAGGATGTAGGCGGTGCCGTGGCGATCATGGCGGGTGACCCGTGCATAGGCTAGGCCCTCCCCGTCGAAACTGATGGCGTACCACGACATGGACTCTGAAAGGGTCGCTTGGGCCAAAACCATTTCCGGACCCTAGCCTGGCTCGGCTACTTCCTTGGCGGAGCGTCGGGGGCGTCCCGCTCCACTTGCCTGGCTGCTTTGCGCTCAGTGCGGGCTCGTCGCCGCTGGGCTGCCCGGGCCTGGCGCGTCTGGGCCAACGTGGCCGGGTCCGCATCCGGCGTGGGATGGGCCCAGGGCACATCGGCGACACTGTTGCGTGCGATCTTGACCGCATCCCAGATGGCCCAGATGAGGCCCAGCGCGCCGG
>JBFGSX010000071.1:0-7844 GCA_041566495.1 Thermoplasmatota archaeon | reverse complement strand
TCTCCCAGTCTCCCATGATAGATTCAAACCGACAACCACTTCGGCGTGGCGGGGAGGTGGGTGAATCTTCTGCCCGTCGCGACCGCGTCTGGGCCGGTGGCCAAGGGGCCCCGGAGGCCTGTGCAGCACCGCACCGTTTGCGCCACACCCCCTATTTGAGACCGAGTCTCAATCCCTTTCTAGAGCCTGGTACAAAGATGGAGGCGTGTCCCGCAGCGCGGCCCGCATCCTCCAAGCCATCCATGGCCTGGACCACCCTACCGCCGATGAGGTGTACGCGGCGATGCACGCCAGCGGAGATCCCATCGGCCGTGCCACGGTCTACCGCAACCTCGCCCACCTCAGTAGCATCGGGCGCTTGCGGGTCCGTGACATCGGCGAGCAGAAGCGCTACGACCCCCACACCGCACCCCATATCCATGTCCACGACGTCACCACCGGGCGCATCATCGACGCCCCCATGACGCCGCAGCTGCGGGACGCCTTGTCCGCCATCGCCGCAGAGCTGCTGGAGACCCAAGACGATTGCATCGTCGAGATCAGCGGACGCCTCAAGGAGACATAGTATGCAGACCCACGCCACCAAAGCCAACACGCAGACCACTGACCTCCACCACGTTCTCCATGCGACGTTCGACCTCTACCGTGCCACCCACATGGCCCATTGGAACATCCGTGGCCCGTACTTCCCGCAACTCCACACGTTGTTCGAAGGTCAATACAATGAGCTCTGGGTCGCGCTCGACGAAATCGCGGAACGCATCCGTGCCCTCGGGGGCGACGTCGACCCCAACGCCTTGGCAGGCTCCGCTCCGTCTGCCGGCCACGACGCCAAGACCGCCTTGGCCGAACTGGCCCAGACCAACCGCAAGATGGGCAACCACCTCAAGCAACTGGAGTCCGCCGCCGCAGATGCTGGGGACGCCGGCACAGCGGACTTGTTCACCGCCCGAATGCAAGCCCACGAAAAGGCCGCCTGGATGCTGGAAGCGACCATGGAAGGTCTGTAAACACCAGCACGCCCCTCTGCCCCTCTTTCTCCTGATAAACCGCTACGCCCGCAGGCGTTGCTTTTGAGCGCTGCCCTGAATCGGTTCCCCGCATGGACAAGAAGGTGACCAGCGCAGGCCAATGCCCTGTCGCGCACGGAGCGACAAGCCACGGGATGCCGTTCAACAACGACTGGTGGCCGAACCAACTCAATCTGAAGATCCTGAGCCAGAACTCCGCGAAGGTCGACCCATTGGGCGCCGATTTCGACTACGCGGAGGCGTTCAACAGCCTTGACTATGCGGCCCTTAAGAAGGACCTCACCGCATTGATGACGGATTCCCAGCCCTGGTGGCCAGCTGATTACGGCCACTACGGCGGACTCTTCATCCGATTGGCCTGGCACGCGGCAGGCACCTACCGCACCGGCGACGGGCGCGGCGGTGGCGGCACCGGCCAACAGCGCTTCGCACCCCTCAATTCCTGGCCAGACAACGGCAACCTGGACAAGGCCCGCCGCTTGCACTGGCCGATCAATCAGAAGTACGGCAACAAGATCAGTTGGGCTGACCTGATGATCCTGGCAGGCAACGTCGCCATCGAATCGATGGGTGGCAAGACCCTTGGCTTCGGGGGTGGGCGGATCGACGTCTGGGAGCCCGAAGAGGACGTCTACTGGGGCAAAGAGGACGAATGGCTTGCCACCACCGATCACGAGCAGAGCCGATACTCTGGCGACCGTGACCTGGAGACGCCGTTGGCCGCCGTGCAGATGGGACTCATCTACGTCAACCCAGAAGGCCCCGACGGCGAACCGGACCCCCTGAAGTCCGCCATCGACATCCGTGAGACCTTCGCCCGCATGGCCATGAACGACGAAGAGACCGTCGCCCTCACTGCGGGCGGGCATACCTTCGGCAAAGCCCACGGCGCCGGCGACGCGGCCCACGTCGGACCCGAGCCCGAGGCAGCGCCCATGGAGAACCAAGGCTTCGGCTGGCTCAGCAGCCACGGCAGCGGCAAGGGCGACGACGCCATCACCAGTGGCATCGAAGGGGCCTGGACCTCCAACCCTATCCAATGGGACCATGGTTACTTCGACGTCTTGTTCGGCTACGAATGGGAACGGGTCAAGAGCCCCGCCGGCGCGTGGCAATGGCACCCTAAGGACCTTGCCGAGGAACACAAGGCTCCAAAGGCACACGACCCGAGTCAAAAGGTCACGACGATGATGACCACGGCAGACATGGCATTCCGCATGGACCCGGCTTACGAGAAGATCAGTCGTCGCTTCCATGAGAATCCCCAAGAATTCCAGGATGCCTTTGCCCGCGCCTGGTTCAAACTGACCCACCGCGACCAGGGCCCCAAGGCGCGCTACCTCGGGCCCGAAGTGCCCAAGGAGGACTTTGACTGGCAGGACCCCACCCCGAGCGGGCCCCGACTCAGCGACGCCGATGTCGGCGCACTGAAGGAAAAGATCCTGGCCACAGGCATCTCCGTCAGCGACCTCGTCTTCACCGCATGGGCTTCTGCATCCACGTTCCGACAATCCGACATGCGTGGAGGCGCCAATGGTGCCCGCATCCGATTGTCGCCGCAGAAGGACTGGGCAGGCAACGACCCGGCCCGCCTCGCGGAAGTGCTCGCCAAACTCGAAGGTGTCCAGAAGGAGTTCGGCAAAGTCTCGCTTGCCGACGTGATCGTCCTTGGCGGATGTGCGGCCATCGAACAAGCGGCCAAAGCGGCGGGGCACGACATCACTGTGCCATTCACTTCCGGCCGGGGCGACGCATCCCAGGACCAGACCGACGTCGAGAGCTTCGCACCCCTCGAACCCGTGGCAGATGGCTTCCGCAACTATCAACAGAACGTCTTCACGGTCTCTGCAGAGGAGTTGCTGCTCGACAAGGCGCAACTATTGGGCTTGACGGCGCCCGAGATGACGGTGCTGGTGGGCGGCATGCGTGCACTGGATGCCAACACCGGCAACAGCAAGCACGGCGTCTTGACCGACCGCCCGGGTACATTGACCAACGATTTCTTCGTGAACCTCTTGGGCATGGGCACCGAGTGGAAGGTCGCCGACCCCGGCGGCCACGGCTTCTTCGGAGTGGACCGCGCCACGGGCGACCGCTTGTGGAGCGCCACCCGGGTCGACCTGGTGTTCGGCTCCAACTCGCAACTGCGTGCCCTTGCCGAGGTGTATGCCCAAGACGATGCCCCGGAGAGGTTCGTGCACGATTTCGTCGCGGCGTGGTGCAAGGTGATGGACGCGGATCGGTTCGACCTGCCCTGACGCACCATGCATATATCGGACCAAGACGCGACCAGTGTCATGTGGCCCATCACGGCGCAAAGCGTGTCTCCGACATCGACGAGGAGTGATCCATAAGGATGGACATCGAAGCGGCCCGGGAGCACCAGGCGGCGTTGGTGGCGGCCCATGCGGCACCCCGCCACGTGGCGTTGGCTCCGGGGGTGTCACTCGTCTGGGAATCGCAGACCACCATTGACCACGAGCAGGCTGAAGCGATGTGGGGGGAAGAGGACCCCGATATCCGCGCCGCCATGCGAGCGGGCTACGAGGCGCTGCGTCCATCAAAGGCAATGCTGACCGCCACGCTGAGCATCGAAGGCGAGGATGCTGGCACCCCTCGCGCCACCATCTACGCGGGCATCGAGCGCCATGTCCGCATCGTGGCCGAGGACCTCAGTATCACGGCACGGCCAGTGGGCCCTACTAGCACCCCAGAGGCCGCCCCGGACATCATGCGGCTGGCATTCGATACCCCCGATGGCTTCGACGTGGGCAAGGCCGACCTGGTCATCGACCACCCTCAATTGCAGATACGCATCCCATTGCCAGGGGCGGTGCGCCGCTCGCCCCTTGGCTGATCAGAACAAGCGTGCCTGTTTGCCGCCGGGGACATCCACGGGGTCCAGAAGGTCGGGGCGATTGTTCGTGGATTTGTTCACGTCGGTGGATACCGGGTGCATGGACAGGACGTCTCCTGCAGGTACCAGCAAGGACTCGTCTTTCTCTTCCACCCACGCCTCCATGTCCCTGGGCTCGATGATCACGGGCATGCGGTCGTGCAACGTGCCCACCACGTCATTGGCTGGGCACGTGATGACGGTGGCCCTGACCCGGTCATCGATGCCGCCCCCGGGTTGTTCTCGCCCATCGGTGGGTGTGGCTTGGTACAACGCCGCCATCAACATCGGCGCGCCGTCGGTCCGATGGATGTAGTAGGGTTGCCTGCGACCTGCGGTGGTGTCCCACTCGTAGAAGCCGTCGGCGACGATGGCGCCATGATGTTTGCCTGCAAGTGGGCGCCAGAGGGAGCTCTTGTGGAGGTTCTCGACGCGGGCGTTGTGACCCATGCCTGGCCCACCCTCGACACCCCATCGCGCGCGTTCGAAGCGGAGGACGTCCTCGTGGGGCCGTAGGATGGCACAGTTGTAGGTGGGGGTGACGTTGTAGTAGGTCGAAGGAAGGTGGTATTCTTCGATGCCGGTGAGTGCCCATTCGGCTTCTGGCGTGAACACGACCTTGCGGACCCACAGGCCCTTGGCGTCGTCGAAGATCCAGACCATGCGAGCGCACATGGCCAGCCATCAGAGACCGGATTGATGAGATTGCCCGCGTGGTTTCACCAAGGCACAGGCCAACGCCTGTACGCCACAGGTATGCGAACCACGCCCATGTAGTCCCATGGAACTTCACATCCATCTCGAAGTCCGTGACGACCACATGGTCGCGACCACCCCCGAAATGCCTGGTTGCCAAGGCGTCGGTCCTGACGCGGCCGCTGCCGCCCGTCGGCTGCAACGGGTCATCGCCGCTGCCTATGACCGCCAACCCCCCTCGCCGTTTGCGGCCGTACGGAAGCGATTGGGGGAGCGTCAAGGATCAGGGTACTGAGATGGCCTGACCCGGATGACGCCACGATCGCATAGGTTTCTCGAGTTCTCGCTTGCGCGCCTTCGTGATGACGGGCACAGGCACGACGTCGTCCATGAAATCGAGCAAAGTGACCTGTCTGCGCAGCCATGGGTCGATGGTGGTGCCGTCTTCACAGATGGCCCGCCAGCGGCCATTGGGGGCATCAATACTCCAGCGCGTGTGGACCGCTTCGTACGTGGCCTGTGCCAGGATCGGGTGGGTGCGCCACCAGCGTTGCATGTCCACAAAGAGAAGGATCGGTATGTGGTGCCTGCGCGTGAGGTTCTTGAGGTGCTTCAAGGCGTAACGAGTGTAGTCCTCTTGCTCCCAGTCCTGCAGTTCGTCGGTGGAGAACAAGCGGTCGAACGGGGAGACGATGACCACTTCGGCGTCCATCTGCAACAGCTTCTCATCAAGGTGCTTGGTGAGCACCGTGTCCCATTGGAAAGGTGTCATGCAGCGCTTGATCAGGACCCGTTCGGCGCCGTGGTCTGCTTGGTGGCCTCGCTCCAGGTTCAATTCGGCCATGTGGTAGGGGTCGAAGCCGTGGTCCCCATCACACCACAGGACGGGTCCCGGGCGTTCGTGGATGGCGTGGTGGCAGAGCTCCTGCCCGAAACCGCGCAGATCACCGCGATTGCCCGATAGGAGCCCAAGGCCCGGCTCAAGAAGCGGGGACCACATGGTTCCTACTGGCACGCTCAGGGTCTTTGGATGTGGCATTGGGTCGGTGAAATCACCCTAACAAATATCGCAGCACTGCAAGATTCCAGAACACCACCACAGTGTAGACCAGAGACCCTGCCAAAATGAGCGCCATCACCACCCCAGTGCTCTTGGTGGCGTTGCGACGCTCCAGCCAGGCCACAGCAGGCACCCAAGCCATCAGGGAGGCCAGGACCACCGTGATCTTCAGGGCCAACAGTGCCTCCAGGCCCACGAACTCGACCGCCTGAGAGGGTCCGAGGTTGTTGGCTTCTACGCCTCCTTGCCCAATGACCGCCAACGTGGTCCCTAGGTCAAGCAATTGCAGGCCGAGGAACCAGGCGTAGATGGCCATGAACGTCCCCCAGATTCCGTCCCGCGTCTCCAGCGTGCCGGCATCATCACCGACCCATCCTCGCCAGAGCCACGCGAACATCGACTCAGACTCCTCGAGCGCGAGAATAACGCTTGGCGCTCGTCCATAGGCCCAAGTCATTCAAGTGCACCGTAGGTTCCCAACCCATGGACCTGACCGCCAAACACTGCGTTCCATGCGAAGGGGGAACGCCCAAGATGCCCCACGGGGATGCTGACGAGCTCCTGAAGCAGTGCCCCGAGTGGCATCGGGAAGGCGATTGGATCCACCGGGATCTCACCCTCAAGGACTTCGTGGCCTGCGTGGACGCCATCCGCGACATCGCCGATCTGGCCGAAGATGAAGGGCACCACCCGGATCTCCACTTGACCGGCTACAAGCACCTCCGCATCTCGTTGCAGACCCATGCCGTCAGGGGCCTTTCGGAGAACGATTTCATCCTGGCTGCCAAGATCGACCGCTTGCTGAGGCATTCGTGAGTCTGGCCGGCCAGACCGTCCTCGTGACGGGGGGCGCCAAGCGTATCGGGCGCGCCATCTGCGAAGCCCTGGCCGAGGCAGGATGCCACGTCGTGGTCCACTACGGCACGTCCCAAGACGAGGCTGAAGCCACGGCGGCCGATCTCAGGACCCGTGGCGTCGAAGCCTGGACCGTCCGCGCCAACCTGCTTGAGACGGGTGAAGCGGAGGGCCTCGTGCAGGCTGCCAGCGACGTCGCGGGGCGCACAATCGACCTGCTCGTCAACAACGCCTCCGCATTCCCCCAGCAACCCTGGAGCACGGCCACGTATGGCGACGTCGACCACATGATGCGCATCCATGCATGGGCCCCATTCGCTGCTACCCGGGCATTGTCAGCCGGGGGCGGCAGTGCGGTGGTCAATCTGTTGGACACGCGCATCGTCGCGGACGACCCCACCCATGGCCCATACCTGCTCTCCAAGCAAGCCCTTTGGCACTTGACCCAGGACATGGCGCGTCAATTCGCTCCCCTGCGGGTCAATGGTGTCGCCCCAGGGCCCATCCTGACCCCTACCGACGGCAGCGGCGATGCCTCTATGCAGGCCGCTATCGATGCGACCGTGCTCGGTCGGATGGGCAAGCCCGAGGAGATCGCCCACGCAGTGCGCTTCTTGCTCGAAGCAGAATACGTCACCGGCGACGTCGTGTTCGTTGATGGCGGGAGGCATCTCCGTGACTAGCTTGATTACAGAGCGCTTCGCTGTGAGCGTTGATGGCGGGAGGCATCTCCATGACTGACAAGATCTACATCACCGGCCTGCACTTGCGCACCCACATCGGCGTGGCGGCGTGGGAACAGAAGGCACGCCAAGACCTTCTCGTCGACATCGTCATCCACCACGACCAGTCCAAAGCGGGTGCCAGTGATGACGTCGCGGACACCGTAGATTACCGGGGCATCCGCGACGAGTTGGTGCACTACTCCGATGAGAGCAACCACGCCTTGCTGGAGTCCTTCGCCCAGTACATCGCCGATACCGTCCTGAAGCGTGACGGCGTCATCGCCGTCGACGTCAAGGTCTCCAAGCCCCTCGCTTTGCGCTTCGCCGACAGCGTCGCCGTCGAGATCCACCGGCCATGATCCACGTCTCGGTGGGTAGCAACATCGACCCCGAGATCCATGTCCCTCGTACCATCGCCCGCATGCAGGGCATGATGCGTGTCGCCGGGGTCTCGCCGTTCTATCGTGTCCCTGCCATCGACCGCCCTGAGCAGGCGGATTACTGGAACGGGGTCGTGGCGATCGCCGGGGACGTCTCGGAGGTCGCAGCGCTACTGCACACCATCGAGGCCGAGGAGGGCC
>JBFGSX010000070.1:0-7892 GCA_041566495.1 Thermoplasmatota archaeon | reverse complement strand
GGTCCCGTGGGGTAGCTTGGATATCCTGGAAGCTTGCGGAGCTTTTGACACGTGTTCGAATCGCGTCGGGACCGCCTCTTTTTCGTCTCCCCTTAGCGGAGGCACCCTCTACCCCTTTGTTTCCTGTGGAGCTTTATGAAGTTCCAGCAGAATCCTGGGAAGCCGTTAACCACGCCCAGCCTTGTCCGACTCCATGCGCGACCGTAGGCTGATCGACAGCTACTGCAAGACATGCGAAGACGTCGCAAAACACGCTATCCAGCCCGGCGATCCGGGCTCCTGCGTGTGCACCGTGTGCAACACGGGTCAGCAATTGATGGTCCCGATCAATTAGGACCAGAAATCGAGGTCAAGGTCTCCCTTCGCCTCGCTCTTGACCTTCTTCTCCTGACGTTTGGCCGTCAGGTCGTCAAGCTCATCGAGCAGACCCTTCCGCTTCTTTTCCTCAGGCACAAGGCGTTGCACGCCCTCCCGAGTGATTAGCCCTGCCGTATCTTCCCTGCAGCGGCGGACGCTACTCGCCGTCCATCTTGCGCTTGCGCAGTTTGGCCAAGCGTTCCCCGGCGGGGCTCTTTCGGAAGCGGGGCCCGTGGGGGCTGTCGGGCATCTTCTGTCGCTTTGCTGCTTCTTGGATGCGCTTCTTGCTGGCATCCTGGTTGCGGCGGACCTTCTCGGTCATGCTGCCTCCGAGGGTGTGCGTTCGGTGTCCATGTGCCTGCGACGGCGGGGTCGGGGAAAGGCCCATCGGCGGGGGAGCGCAGACGCGAAACGGCTAATGCCCCGGACAGCAAAGACCTGCACCATGACTGCGGTGGTCTTCGATTTCGACGGCGTCATCTGTGACAGCATGGGCCAGCACGCCGCAGCATACCGAGACCTGCTGGCGCCATTCGACATCCCCGTCGGCGACCGCCAGATCTTCTTGCTCGAAGGCGCCCGCAGTGAATCCATCATCCAGGACCTGGCAGACGCCGCAGGTGTCTCCCTCGACGATGTGGCTGGCTTGGCGGACGAGAAGCAACGCTTGTTCCGGGAAGCGGGCGCGCCCAGCTTGTACCCTGGCGCCGACGCGTTGGTCCGACGCATTCAAGACGAGGCCCCGACGGCGGTCGTGACCGGTACCCGCCGAGAGAACCTTGCTCGCCTCATCCCTGATCTGGTGGACCGCTTTCATGCGGTGCTGAGCCAGGAGAGTTACACCCACGACAAGCCTCACCCGGAACCCTACGCCCGGGCCGCCGAGGCCTTGCAGCGGGACCCGGCGGATTGCATCGCCGTCGAGAACGCCATCCGGGGCGTGCAAAGCGCCAAGGCAGCAGGGTACGGGGAAGTCATCGCCATCACCACCACCTTGGAGTCCGCCGACCTCCACGAGGCAAATCTGGTCGTGCCGGATCACCCTGCGTTGCTCGCCGCGTTGATGGACAGGCTCTAAGGCCTCCCGTCCGATCTTCAGGCGTGGCACGCAAGCCCGTCATTGGAGTCATGGGAGGCCACGCGGTCACGGACGACGTGGAGATCCTGGCCGAAGAACTAGGGGGCGAGATCGCCCGCGCCGGCTGGATCCTCCTCAACGGTGGCCGAGACGAGGGAGTCATGCGAGGCTCTGCCAAAGGCGCCCACGACGCTGGCGGTTTCGTGGTGGGCCTCCACCCCGGCATGCGAGACGACGGGGACGTCGCCCCCGGCCTTGACCTGTGCATCTTCACCGGCATCGGATTCGCTCGCAACATGAGCAACGTCCTCAGCAGCGATGTCGTCGTGGCCTTGCCTGGCAGTTACGGCACCCTCAACGAAGTCGCATACGCCAAGACCTTCGGCAAACCAGTGGTGTTGTTCGGGTTCCTCGACGAAGACCTGTTCGGAGAGGGTGTGACCCGCGTCAACACCATCGCCGAATGCATGCAAGCCATCCGACGCCTCCTGGCTTGAGGTGACGCACCCACAACGCCCACCAAGGCGCGCGCGGGCAGCGCCCGGTGGCGCCCACTTTTGAACCCGGCCTGCCTCGCGCAGACGTGGCCCTCCGAACGCCGTTGTACGCGACCCATGAAGCCGCTGGCGCGACCTTCGTCCCCTTTGCGGGATATGACATGCCCGTGCACTACGGAAGCATCAAGGACGAGCACGCGGCCGTGCGGCAGAATGCCGGCCTGTTCGACGTCAGCCACATGTCCAACCTCTGGGTGGACGGCCCCGGCGCCGCTTCGGCCATCGGCGCGGTCACCACCCGTCCTGCCAGCGCCTTGCCCATCGGCAAGGGCCACTACACGTGCCTCATGAACGAGGATGGCACCATCCTTGACGACACGTTCGTCTTCCGCCTGGAAGAAGAGCGCTTCCTGGTCATCCCCAATGCCGGCATGAACACCGCCGCCCAGGCGCACATTGCAGCCCACGCCCGCGACGAGACCATCGTCAGCGACGAGACGGCCGAATGGGCCATCCTGGCGTTGCAAGGCCCGAAGGCCCGCGGCATCCTGGCCAAGGCCAGTGATGACGAGGCACCCAAGTTCCACCGCATCGTCCCCATGCACATCGCTGGGGCCCTCTGCCTCGTCAGCGGGACTGGCTACACGGGCGAGAAAGGCGTCGAGATCTACGTCCCCTCCGACGACGCCTCGGCGGTCTGGACCCACCTCATGAAGATCGGTGCCGAAGAAGGCCTGCGCCCCATCGGCCTCGGCGCCCGAGACACGCTGCGCTTGGAGAAGGGCTACTGCCTGGCCGGCAACGAATTCGAAGGGGGTCGCACCCCGCTGGAGGCCAACATCGCGTTCTGCATCGACTGGGACCATGAGTTCCTGGGCAAGGAAGCACTGGCCGCCCAGAAGGACGAGGAACACCCGCTGCTATGGGGCCTGCTGCAAGAGAAAGGCATCCCCCGCCACGGCTACAAGGTCAAGCGCGGCGACGAAGAGATCGGCGACATCACCAGTGGCACCCAGAGCCCGACCCTGGGCAAAGGCATCGCGTTGGCATACTTGCACGGCGCCAACGCCGGCGACACGGTCGAAGTGGACGTGCGCGGTCGCAGCCAACCAGCGACCGTCGTCAGTCCTCCGTTCTGCTAACGTCAGAGACTTCCCTTTTTCATCGCTGCGGGCTTCCGAACGTCTTATACAAGCAGTCCCCGAGTCGAGGCCTCACCCATGTACATCATCGTCGGCGGTGCAGGTGAAGTCGGCTTCCACGTCGCTCGCGCCCTGCGGGACGAGGGACATGATGTGGCAGTCGTGGAGGCGGACGCGCGCCGCCTAGAGCGCCTGCAAGAACTTGATGTCCTG
The DNA here is from genome assembly GCA_041566495.1 of Thermoplasmatota archaeon. Taxonomy (GTDB): domain Archaea; phylum Thermoplasmatota; class E2; order JACPAO01; family JAHFTW01; genus JBFGSX01. Next base: position 4,605 of record JBFGSX010000070.1, on the reverse strand, counting down.
TCTGTGCAAGGGAACATCGCGAACAAGCGCATCCTCGAAGAGGAAGCCAACGTCCGCGAAGCAGACCTCTTGATCGCTTGCACCGGCGACGACGCGGTCAACATGATCGCGGCGGCTTTGGCCAAGACCTACGGGGTCCGCACCATCGCCCGCATCAACGACAACGAATACCTCAATGTCCCGTACTCTGACGAGTACCAAGCCATGGGCATCGACATGGCCGTCAGCCCCGAGATGGTGGCAGCCATCCGTATCCGTCGCCTGCTCAAGCAACCTGAGTTGCTCAACGCCGATGTCTTTGCCCAAGGCAAAGTGCACATCGCAGAAGGCCGCGTCACCACGGACGCCTTCGTCGTCGGCAAACAAGTGCAGGAAGTCGAGCCCCCGGCCGGCTTCAACCTCTTTGCCATCTACCGGGGAGACGATGTCATCATCCCCCGGGGCACCACCCGCTTCCAGGTCCACGACCGCCTCATGATGGCGCTCCTGAGCCCTGATGTGTTGAAGGAGGTGGAACCCTACCTGGGTCGCCTCAAATCGGTCCAACAGAGCAAACCGGTGCGCCGCGTCATGATCGCCGGCGCCACCCGCATCGGCGTCCACTTGGCTCGCTTGCTGGAGCAGACCAAGCACGAAGTGGTCTTGGTCGAATCCAGCGCCGAGCGTTGCCGCCGCGCCGGCGAACGCCTCACCAAGACCCTTGTCGTCCATGGTGACGTCACCGATCGCACCCTGCTGATCCAAGAGAACGTGGACACATTCGATGCCTTCGTGGCCGCCACCGGCGTCGAGGAGTACAACGTCCTGGCGGCCTTGATGGCCAAGCAACTGGGGGTCAGCATGACGGTCGCGGTCATCAACCAACCTGAACTGAAGCAGTTCCTGGAGACCCTGGACATCGACCTCGCGGTCGCGCCCCGCCTCTCCACGGTCGGCGCCATCCTCAAGCACGTCCACCCCCAGAACGAGGAGCTGCAATTGCAGAACCTCGGCGAAGAACGCATCATGATCATCCGCGTGCCTGAGCACGCCAACGTGGTCGGCAAGACGATCCAACGGGCCGGCTTGCCGCCCCATTCCATCATCGCGGCCATCGTGCGCGGCGAAGAGGTCATCCTGCCCCGGGGCAAGGACGTCATCCACGGCCAGGACCTCGTCGTCGCCTACGCGCTGACCGAGTCCGTAGAGCGCCTGGAGCGTATCTTCCGATGAGGAACGGCACGGCCGTCGCGTACACGCTTGCCGGCGTGATGCGTGTCGCCGGGCCAGTGTTCCTGCTTCCCTTCATCGCGGCCTGGCTGCTTGATCCACGGGACCTCACGGTCTTTGGCATCCCCATGCCCAGCACCGCGCTCTTGTTCCTTGCAGCAGGGACCTTGGTCAGTGCCATAGGGACCGCTGTGCGAATCGCCTTGCGTCCACGCAGGCACGTGGAATTGACCGAGAAGCAGAGCTACCTCGCCGTGGCCGGCGGATGGCTTCTGATGTCGTTCGCGTGCGCATTGCCTTTCCTGGCTGTGCTGTCCCCTATCGATGCGTGGTTCGAAGCCATGAGTGGCGTCACCGCCACAGGCGCGACGACGTTCCGGGAGATCGAGGCGGTCCCGGCCAGCATCGTGTTCTGGCGCAGTTTGCTGCAATGGCTCGCGGGCTACGCCATCATCGTCATAGGCATCGCCCTCCTGACCCGGCTCACCCACGCAGGCGCCCAATTGCTCGCGGCGGATGTCACGGCCGCCGGCAAGCGCCTGCGACCCCGCATCCCTGAGACCGCTCGCGCCATGGCTCCCATCTATGGTGGCTTCAGTGTCCTCACGTTCGTCGGCTACTTCCTGACGATCTTCTTCACCGGCGTCCGCCCTGGCTTCAAAGCCAGCGTCATGGATGCCCTCATCCACACCTTCAGCACCGTCAGCACTGGTGGTTTCAGCAATCACACCAACAGCCTGGCCTACTTCCAGAGTGCCTGGGTGGAGGCCGTGGCCGTCGTCGCCATGCTCGTGGCGGGTACCAGTTTCGCCTTGATCTACTACGTGCGCAAGGACCCTCGCCGCATCATCGAAGACCGCGAATGGCGCTCCATGATGCTTCTGTTGGGGGTCGCGTCTTTGGGTGCCGTGGGCTTGTTGGTCCTCTCCGGCCAGCCAGTATGGCCTAGTCTGCGGGCAGGCATCGTGACCGTGGTCAGCATCGCCACCAGCACCGGATTGGTCATCGTCGACCATGACACGTGGCCCACCCTGGCCCGTTCGCTGCTGCTGGTGACCATGTTCATCGGTGCCATGGCTGGCAGCACCAGTGGCGGCCTGAAGGTGCTCCGCATCGCGTTGCTGTTGAAGGTCGCTCGGCGGGAACTGCGCAAACTCCTGCACCCCAGGGCGATCATCTCTGTGCGCCACGGCGGAAGGGGCTTGCCGGAAGATACGTTGCTGACCATCATCGCGTTCTTCTTCACTTACATCACGACGTGGATGATCGGAGCCGTGCTGCTCATCGGCATGGAACCTCACTTAGGCATCTTCGACGGCGCAGCCGCCGCTGCGGCGGCTATCGGCAACGTCGGGCCCGCCATGGGCATCGTCGGGCCGTTTGACACCTACGATGACCTGCACGCCCGCAGCCGGGTCGTATTGTCCTTGCTGATGTGGATCGGCCGTCTGGAGGTCTTTGCAGCCCTCGTGTTCCTCAGCCCCTCCAGTTGGCGCTCCTAGGGCAACGGCCATGACCCAGAGCCGTCCTGGCCGCTTCCATGGAGCCCTGGCTGCCTGAGATGGCGGCCGCCATCGCCACCCAGATCAGGGCTGGCAAGGTGACGGACAAGCAGAGCCTGCAGCAGGCCAAGCAGCGGGAGGCGAAGCGCCTTGGCGCCGAGCGCATGCCCCAGGACCCTGAGTTCCTGCCATTGCTGCCCCCGGAGGATGCCGCATCCTGGGGGTTCTTGTTGCGCAAGAAGCCCATGCGGAGCCAGAGCGGGGTCGCCATCGTCGCCGTCATGAGCAGCCCCGCGGGTTGCCCCCATGGCAAATGCATTTACTGCCCGGGGGGCCCCGACGTGGATGCTCCTCAATCCTACACGGGCTTCGAGCCGAGTACCATGCGAGCCAAGCGCTACGCATACGACCCGTACCGCATCGTGCGGGCCCGCTTGAGTGGCCTCGAGCGCAACGGCCACACGGTGGACAAGGTGGAGGTCGTGGTGCAGGGGGGCACGTTCCCTGCCCGTGAGCAAGCGTACCAGGACTGGTTCATCCACGGCATCTACGCAGCGTGCAACGCCGGCCCCAGCGAGGAGGACACGGACAGTGGCTCCACGGTCGAAGAGTGGGAGACGTGGAGCGAAGAGGAACGCCGAGAGCGCCTCCAGCAAGTGATGCGGGACAATGAGTCCACCCGGTGCCGGGTCATTGGCCTCACTGTGGAGACGAAGCCCGATTGGTGCTTCGAGCCCCACATCGATGCGATGCTTCGCCAAGGGGCTACTCGCATCGAACTGGGCATCCAGACCCTCAGTGATGAGGTCACCAAGCTCACCCACAGGGGCCATGACGTGGACGACGCCCGACGCGCCATGCGTGCCGCCCGCGACGCCGGTTACAAGGTCTGTGTGCATATGATGCCTGGTTTGCCGCGACCCGCAGGGGAGCGGGGAACCAGGCCGACGCAGGTCCGCGAGGACCTGCAAGTGCCGGGGTTGCCGAGGCCCGCCGGCGAACAAAGCGGCACCCTACCCGCCATCCACATGGCCGGGAATGGCAAGGCCCACTTCATGGTGGATGCCGAGGCAGATATCGAAGACATCCGCATGCTGTTCGAGGACCCGGACTTCCGCCCGGACATGCTGAAGATCTACCCGACGCTCATCGTCAAAGAAGGGGAGACGACGTTGAAGCGCTGGTGGAAAGAGGGTCGGTTCGAACCCCTTGACACCGCGGGCGCCGTCAACATCGTTGCGGAATCCTTGCGACACGTCCAAGAGTATTGTCGCATCCAGCGCATCGACCGAGACATCCCCACCACCCATGTCCTTGCGGGCGTCATGAACAGCAACCTCCGCCAACTGGCCGAAGCCGAAGCCCTCGAGCGCGGGGTGCGCCTGCGGGACATCCGCGCCCGCGAGATCGGGACCCGGCAACGTGAAGGGGCGGACGTGCAACAGGACCGCATGGTCATCGTGCGCCGCGACTACGAAGCCAGTGGGGGCCAGGAATCGTTCTTGTCCTTCGAAGACCCCGAAGCAGACGCCTTGGCGGGCTTCATCCGGATCCGCAGAGTCGGCACACCCCACCGCCCCGAGCTGGAAGGTGCCGCGGTCGTACGGGAACTCAAAGTGTACGGGGCCGCCCAAGGCCTGGGAGAACACGACCCCGCCGCTTGGCAGCACCGAGGCTACGGAGCCCGCCTTTTGGCCGCCGCGGAAGAGGTGGCGGCCCAGGATTGGGGGGTCACAAAGGTCGCAGTCCTCGCGGGACCCGGAGTGAAAGAATATTACCGACGACATGGATACATGGACCTCGGCCCTTACGTGGCCAAGGTCTTCCCATGAGTATCTCCCGCTTGGAACCCACGCGCCAGTTCGTAGACCGCCTCGTCCTCCTGAACCGCTTC
>JBFGSX010000069.1:0-7927 GCA_041566495.1 Thermoplasmatota archaeon | reverse complement strand
GCCTCGGCTGCTTCGGCTGCAGCGACCAGTCGGTCGTCGACGCCATCGACTACGCCACCGCCGCCGGTAGCCTGGTCATCGTCGCCGCGGGCAACGACGGCGCCAACAGCCTCGGCTTCCCCGCCAACGTCGCCAACGCCATGAGCGTCGCGGCCCACGACAGCAACGGCAACAAGGCCAGCTTCAGCAACTACGGCAGCGGCCTCGACATCACCGCCCCCGGCGTCGGCATCGTCAGCACCACGGGCGGCGGCTACGCCACCTGGGACGGCACCTCCATGGCCACGCCTCACGTCAGTGGTGTCGGCGCCCTCGTGCTCGCCACGGGCAGCTACACCAACACCCAACTGCGTGACCACCTCAAGAGCACCGCCAGCGACCTCGGCATGCCCGCCAACCAGCAAGGAGCCGGCGCCCTGAACGCCTGCGCCGCCGTCGGCGGTGTCAACTGCGGTTCCAGTGGCGGCGGTGGTGGCGGCAGCGGCGAGGTCCACACCCACGACATCGACCACTGGCGCACCGGCTCTGCCAAGAAGGGCAACGTCTTCATCCAGGTGTGGGCGGCAGATGCCAGCGAGGCGATGATGAACGGCGTGGCCGTCTCGATCGATGTGAGCAAGGCCGGTGGCCCCAGCGCCAGCGGCACGGCCAACACCGGCAGCGACGGCAGCGTGACCTTCCAGTGGGACCGCCAGGGCAGCGGCACGTACACCAGCTGCGTGACCAACCTGGCTCTGAGCGGCTACACCTGGAACAGTGCCGCCGGCCACGCCGCCAACGGCAACTGCGAAACCGAGAGCATCTGATACGGATGTCTCGCCTTTTCCCCTTCTTCCTCCTCTTGATGATGGCTGCTCCCGTCAGCGCCGACTCGGTCTACGCCGAGGGAGATGCGACGGGTCCTTTGGTCGGCTCGTTCGCAGGAGGGCTCACCGGGCACTTCGTCAGCATCGTCCACGATGCCGAAGGGGCCACCATCACGATCCCCGGAGGCACCATTGAACTCCGACTCCCGTTGACAGATCCAATCATCACGGGACCATTGGCGGACTTCGGTGACTTACAAGTCCACGACAACGCGTATGGTTGGGTCCACATCCAGGGGGACTTCCAAGTACGTGCAGGCGGCGTCGAAGAGGCCCCACGCGGCCTGTTCCTTGACCCTCTGTTCTTGGTTTCCACGGATCTTGAATGGCAGAAGGACGGCGAGTGGCTCTCCATTTCGGCCTCGGACACCCTCATCAGCAACGACGGCGGCTTCCAGGACCGTGGGCCTGAACCGGGCGCCTGGGCACTCCTGCAAGGTGATGGCGACGCTGCGGTGATGGATTGGTTCGCCTTCGGGGGCGCACCGTTCAAGACCAGCCACATCGGTGACGAGGTCGTCATCGAACTGGTGGGCACCCTCGGGGAAGACGCACCCGACCTCCTCATCCGCTTGGAGGATGACGGCCACTTCGCCCGCACCGCTGACCGGTTTGTATTCCGCTTCGCCACCCTCGCCGCGGAGGCTGTCCCCGCAGACGACATGCTCCTGCCTCGGGGTGGCTTCACGTTCCATGCCCGGGAGGATGGCCACAACATCGTGGAGCTACGCTTGCCCACAGGTATGAGTGGGGAAGTGCGCTGGCAGCAAGACCTAGAGGCGCCCGCTGTGCAGCGGGTGGACATTCACAACGTCACCCCGTACGCCCCGCTTCTTGCCGTCCCTGAACTCATCAGCGCCTGGGACGAACCGGTCTGGGGTGAACTCCGCATCGGCGAACAGACCAAGGTGGCCACCCATGCAGCCCAAGAAGTCCGCTTCCGCCTGACCGGTCTTGCACCCGACACCACCTACACGTACACCCTGCAAGGCCGGGACCTCGCCGGCAACACGTGGTCCGAGCAGGGGACGCTCGCCACGGGGCCCCGTGCCGGCCCCAGTGCCCAGATCAACGTCACCTCCATGACGATGGGTCCACAGGGTGGAGAACTCCGCTTCGACGCCTGGTTCGATGATGGTGCCCGCGCCCCCATCGGCCTCGTGCACGTGTTCATCGACAAGCGCGCGAGCGACGAGAACCTGTTCACCACGGACGACGGCTTCGCGGTCATCTTGCCCAGTGGAGCCTCTGAAGTCCGCATCGAGGTCAACGCCCCCGGTGGAAGGGTCAGCGAGGTCGTATCCTTGGCGGGGCCTGTCGAAGAGAGCCCCATGCCTTGGTGGCTTGCTTTGGCCTTCGTCGCCTTCGCCCGCCGACGATAGCGTTTCAACGCCCTTGGGCTCCCCACGTCTGTGCCTGAACTGCCCGAGGTCGAGACCATCCGCCGCGGGCTGGAGCAAGGCTTGGTCGGGCGCCGCATCATCGACGTCGAAGCGGCACCGGACCGGCTGCGTAAGCACGGGCCGTGCGCGTGGACCGAGATGGCGGGCACGACGGTCACCCGCATCGATCGCCACGCCAAGGTCATGCGGTGGCACTTCGACTCTGGACACATCGCCAGCGTCCATCTGGGCATGACTGGCAAATTCTTGTTCGCCCGATCGGACGAGCCGGTCCGGCCCCACACCCACATCCGTTGGTTCCTCGATGATGGAGCGGAGTTGCGCTTCACAGACCATCGGCGCTTTGGCTGGTTCGCCTTGCATCCTCCGGGTGAGCCGCCGGCCGACACGGATCACTATGGTCCGGATGCACTGGATGCCGCTTGGTCGCCCCCCATGTTGGCGGCGTTGTTGAAAGGCAGCAAGGCGCCGCTCAAGGCGTTCCTACTGGACCAGACCAAGATCGCAGGGCTCGGCAACATCTACGCCTGCGAGGCCCTCTGGCGTGCCCGCCTTTCACCTCGGCGCCTGGCGTGCAACACCCCCGCAGGCAAGATCGCCTTGCTGCTCCAATCTTGCCAGGATGTGCTGCACGATTCCTTGGCTGCCGGTGGTACCAGCTTCAACGACTACGTGGACAGCATCGGGGAGAAGGGTTCGTTCCTGTTCGACGTGGCGGTGTTCCAGAAAGAGGGGCAACCATGCCCCCGCTGCGATGGCCTGGTGCGACGCATCGTGCAAGCAGGGCGCAGCACATTCTATTGCGGCTCCTGTCAGCGCTGAGGCGACCCCCGGTCCTTGGTCCAAAGAAGGCGGGCCACTCGGGCCTTAAATCCAGAGAAGCCGAGGTTCTCCCATGCTCCGTAGCGGGCACGCGCGCACTCACTCAGTGGGGGCTGCGCCGTGAACGCCATCAGCACCCGTAACCTCACCAAGGACTTCGGGGGCGGCCGGGGCATCCTCAACCTTGATCTGGATGTCCCCACGGGAAGGGTCCATGGCTTCCTAGGGCCCAACGGCGCCGGTAAGACCACCGTCATCCGGCTACTCCTGGATTACCTGCGACCCGATGAAGGGCACATCCGCATCATGGGCAAGGACCCCCGCCGAGACTATGCTTCGATCCGCCGCCACATCGGCTACGTACCAGGGGACCTCGCATTGCCCAGTGCACTCCGAGGGCGCGAATACCTCGCCCATTCAGCGGCATTGCAGGGAAACGTGGACATGGCTTGGCAAGCTCACCTGATGGACCTTCTGGGCGTCGATGCCAAACCCCGGATCCGCGAATTGTCCAAGGGCAACAAACAGAAGATCGCCTTGATCGATGCCCTGCAACACCGCCCAGAAATCCTCATCCTCGACGAACCCACAGATGGTCTTGACCCGCTGCTGCGGGACCAGGTCCGTATCTTGCTCCAAGACCACGCCAAGCGAGGGGGTACCGTGTTCCTGTCAAGCCACATCGTGCATGAGATCCAGACCATGTGCCACGACGTCTCCATCGTGTTGTCCGGGCGCTTGCGCCACCGTGCGCGCATCGCGGACCTTATCGCGATGGAAGGCATGGTGGTGGAGGCGAGCGTGCCCGATCTGATCGAGGCCAGGCGCCTCCTCATGGGGGCGGGTGTGCAGAAGATGGTGCGGCGGGGACAGCGCCTGCGCTTCCGCGTCCGAGGGGATCCTTTGCCCGCGCTGGCCGCCCTCCATCAGGCCGGTGGCTACGACCCAAGGATCCGCCAAGGGGATCTCGAGGAGATGTTCTTGCGCATCTACGCGGAGGATCCCGAGTGAACCAATTCACCATCTTCTGGCGCCTGGAACGGAAGCCCCTCATCGGCTGGGCACTCGGCCTGGGGGCCTTCATCGTCCTGATGGGGCTGGTGTTCACCACCTCTGCCAGTGATTTTGAGCAACTGTGGGAGGACTATCCGGACACCATCAAGGAGTTCATCCCAGAAGGGGACCTGAGCAGCATCGGGGGTTTCCTGCAATTGGAGGCGGGTTCGTTCTTCCCCATCATGTTCGCCATCTTCCTGGTCATGCTGATGTCGAAGCATCTGTCCGGCGCCGAAGAGAGCGGCCGATTGGATCACGCCTTGGCACGACCCGTGACTCGAGCTGCATACTACTGGAACCTCCACTTGGCGGTCCTGGCGATCTTCGCCACGTTGCTTGCTGCCATCGCCCTTGCAGGCATCCTCGGCTTCAGTGGAGATGCCACGGGCAGGGATGTGCTGGGCATCATCGGTTTCTCCTTCGAATTCCTTCCCCTCGGCATCGCGTTCATCGGGATCGGCGGCCTCACGGGCGCTCTCTTTCATAGGCGCAGCCAAAGCAACGGCGTGGGGGTCGCGGTGGCGGTCCTGTTCTTCGCCTTGTCCATCGTGGGTCGCGTGGCGACGGACTTTGACTGGGTCTCCAACCTCACGCCCATGGGCTTGTTGGACCGGAGTGACCTGTTCGAAGGTCAGCTGGATGCTGTCTACACCATCGCCTGCCTGACGCTTGGCGCGGTGACCTCTGTGGCTGGCTGGTGGGTGTTTGAAAACAAGAACCTGTACGCTTGAGGACGTTTCATTGATGCCAGCATGCGATTTATTATAGAATGGGTGATGGCAGTACCATGGTCGCTGACGCGAACGAACCCATCAAGCTGACCGATGGCATGGTCGTCGAGTTGCCCGATGGCAGCCGCGTCAGGCTACGCCCCGGGCCCTACGGAAAAGGCATCGCGATCATTCCACTAGGCGGTAGCCGCAAGGCCACTCCTGGCCCCCGCACCCCCGGCCAACGTGGTCGTCGCCCCCGCCCAGGCACGACGGCGTTGCGCGAACAATTGGCCCGGGATGTCAAGTCGGGCAAATTGAAGGACAACCAGCACTATGTCAAGTGGGTCCTTTCCCGTGACGATGGGTTGAGCTTGGCCGTCGCCAGGCAGATCGTCTACCGAGAACGCCGCAAGGTCGCCCCGTAGGCACGTCACCTTGAAGTCCCCGCGTGGCCATCCATTGGCCATGGCAGAGCCGCAAGATGGATTCTGGGCGTTCTACCTGAACGAGCACGCCCGGCCCGGGACGCGTGCATGGCACATCGTCGGTACCAGCATCGCGTTCACGTGTCTCGTGCTCTCCGTCGCCCTTCTCAATCCCTGGTTCTTGCTTCCGGCCCTTGTGGTCGGCTACTTGTTCGCCTGGATCGGGCACTTCTTCGTCGAACACAATCGCCCTGCGACATTCACCTATCCTCTGCGCTCGTTCGTCGCCGATTGGCGCATGTGGGCCTTGGCCATCACGGGGCGCCTCGGCAAGCACCTTGACGAACACGGCGTGGCGAAGAGGTCTTAGGCCCCCCGTCGGTCAAAGGCCCCGTTGGCTAAACTGCGGTTCGATGGCCGGTCTGTCCCGGTCCAAGACGGCGACACGATCGCGAGCGCATTGCACCGCGAAGGCATCCTCGAGATCAGCCGGAGCCTCAAGTACCACCGGCCCCGCGGCCTATACTGCAACACCGGATCCTGTGCGTCCTGTTTCGTCGCCGTGGATGGCGTCCCCAACGTGCCTGCATGCATGAAGGACGCCAAGGACGGCCTTGACGTGAGCAGTCAGAACACCATCGGCGGTGCCAAGAGAGATCTCTTGTCCGTGACAGACAAGGTGTACCGCCGCGGCTTCGACCCCCATGGTGCATTCACTGGCAACCGGCTGCTGAATGCCGCCTTCATGAAGGCCGTCCGTTTCATGAGTGGTCAGGGCAAAGCCCCGGGACCAGACACCAAGACCCAGCCGGCGCGCTTCATCGAGAAGACCGTCGACGCCCTCATCATCGGCGCCGGGCGACACGGCTTGGAAGCTGCTGTCAACGCCAAGGGCGACGTTTTGATCCTCGATGAGCTCAAGGCGCTCGGAGGCTCCAGTCTGTGGTCCTCTGAACCCGAGACCCAAGCCCTCGTCCAGCAACTCGGGGACAACGTCACCGTGTGGACGCAGACCGTGGCGTTCGGCGTTTACGACGACGTGGTCGGCGTCACCCGCGACGGGGACCTCTACGCGGTGAAGGCCAAGCAAATCACGATCGCCCCGGGCCGGCACGATGCGTGGCCCTTGTTCGAGAACAATGACCTGCCAGGCGTCCTGAGCCTGCGAGGCGCCACCAGGCTTCTTGCCCAAGGCGTCCTGCCCGGGCAACGCATCGTCAGCCACGGACAGCCGTTGCCAGAGGCCTTCACAACATCCCTACGGGAACAGGGAGCCTCTATTGTCGCTGCGGGCGACGTCACCGCCACCCGGGGAGGCACCCGTGTGGAGAAGGCCCTGGTCGATGGAGACTGGGTTTCCTGTGATGCGGTCATCTGCAACCTCACTGGCACTCCCCGCATCGAGCTGTTCCAACAAGCGGGCTGTGAACTGGCGTTCAGGAACGACGTCCTCTCACCGGTCACTGACAAACACGGTCGCACGACCCGCAAGGACATCCACTGGGGTGGCAACTGATGGTCAGTCCCAAGACCCTGCTGTGCCGCTGCGAGGACATCACCCTGGAAGACTGCGAAGGGGCCATCGAGGACGGCTACAATTGCTTCGAGGACCTCAAGCGCTTCCTTGGTGTCGGCACGGGCCCATGCCAAGGCAAAGCTTGCGTGCAGACGTGCATGAAGTTGGTCGCCGACGCCAATGGCATCTCCCCAGACGACGTGGACGTGATGACGTTCCGACCCCCGGTGCGTCCCATCTCATTCGCCACCCTCGCCGCCGAGCCGGAAGCCCCCGTCAAGCGGGGTCGCCTGTGATCGGAAACCCGCCCCGAAAAGACCGCTACCACACCGTCATCATCGGCGGCGGGGCCATCGGTCTCAGTACTGCATACGAACTTGCTAAGCGAGGCATCACCGACGTCCTCGTATTGGACAAGGACAGCCTCGTCAAGGGCGCCACGGGTCGCAATGGCGGAGGGGTCCGAGCCCAATGGACCACCGAAGAGAACGTCATCCTCGCCAAGCGCTCCATCGCGGCGTTCAAGCGCTTCGCCGAGGACACAGGGCACAACATCTTCCTGCGTCAAGGGGGCTACTTGTTCCTCACCCGCAGCGAGCAACAATTGCTCAGCTTACAGGACGCCGCCAAGTTCCAGAACAAGCACGGCGTCCGCACCCAGGTCATCGACCTAGACGAAGCCGAGCGCATCATCCCAGGCCTCAACACCGAAGGCTGTGTCGGCGCCACATACAATCCCGACGACGCCATCGTCTTCCCGTGGCCCCTCGTGTGGGGCTGGAAGGACGCCTCGACCAAACTCGGCGTCGAAGTGGCCACGCGGACATCCGTGACCGGCTTCAAGACCAAGGCGGGGCGCATCACCCACGTCCAGACCGACCGCGGCCTCATCGCCTGCGACTATGTCGTCAACGCCGCCGGCGCCTGGGCCAAGCAGATCAGCCATTTGGCCGGCCTCCAGATGCCCAACCGCCCCGAACGTCACGAGATCCTGGTCTCCGAACCCCTCAAACCGTTCCTGGACCCGATGCTGGTGGACTTGTCCACTGGCTACTACATGAATCAGGATATGCGAGGGGAACTGGTGGGGGGCCTTGGGGGCCACCACGAAGAGACCCTCAACTGG
>JBFGSX010000068.1:0-7987 GCA_041566495.1 Thermoplasmatota archaeon | reverse complement strand
GTGGTCCACCTCACCATGTACGGCGAGCCATTGGGCGTCGCCACTCCCCGTGTCCTTGCAGATGGCAGGGATGTCCTCATCGTCGTCGGCGCCGAGAAGGTCCCGGGCGACCTGTACCAGATGGCAGACCACAACATCGCCGTGGGCAACCAGCCCCACAGCGAAGTGGCCGCATTGGCGCTCCTGATGGACCGCCTCAGGAGTGGCGAATGGGAATCGGACGAGTTCGAAGGGGCCGAAGTCAGGGTCATTCCGGAGGCCCACGGCAAAAGGGTCGAGACCGATAACTCCTCCAAATGATTATCCAGCCCGGGCCTATGGTCCATTGTCCGTGACTGTCCGAGGAAGCGATTGGAAACCGAAGCTCAGCGACCCCGAAGTCCAGGAATACCTGTTCGAAGAGGCAGGTGAAGATGCCCTCGAGCTGGCACGCTACTTGGAGGAGAACGAACCGATCTCCGGAGTAGACATCCTTGAACACTACGCCGAGCGCAAGCCCAGCGCCGTGCGCAAGGTCCTGTACCAATTGATGGAGGCCCACGCTGCCGAGTACGAGAAGGACACCGATGCCAAGGGTTGGGAGACCTTCACGTGGCAATTGGACCTGAACGAGATCGGCATCGTGCTGCGTCGCCGCTGGGCGGACGAACTGCAGCACCTGCGCAAACAGGTCAAGTTCGAGCTGGACCACGAGTTCTACGCGTGCAAACACCTGCACCGACGGATGATGTTCGAGGACGCCATGGACATCGGGTTCCATTGCCCGGTCTGCGACGAGCCCATGGAGCCGCTCAACAATGCGGCCGTCGTGCAGGCCTTGGAGGATCGCATCAATGAGATCGCTCCCCTCGTCGAGGCATGACGCCTGGACGCGCCTTTGCGACGCGAATCCCGCTCCGTGGGTCCTGAAGCATTGCGTCTGCGTGGAAGGCCTAGCGTGCGCCATGGCCCACCAAGCTGAACAGCAAGGCCTAGTGGTCGACGTGGACCTGGTCGCCCGTGGTGCTTTGCTCCACGACATCGGCCGCGCCGTCAGCCAAGGCCTCGACCACGCCTACCTGGGAGCCGACTTGCTTCGCCAGCCCCCGACGTGGCCCGAAGCAGTCTGTCGCATCGTGGAACGCCACACCGGCGCAGGCATCGACCCGGCCGACGCCACGCGGGCAGGCTTGCCTGACCGCATCTACGTCCCCGAGACACTGGAGGAGAAGATCGTAGCCCACGCAGACAATCTCTACTCCGGCGACAAGCGCCTGTCATTGGAGCAGACGGTGGCAAAATACGAGGCAAAGGGGTTGGAGGAGGCCGGCCGGCGCATCACGCGATTGCACGATGAACTGGAGGCCTTGTTGGGTTCGTCCATCGAGGACCTGGCTTAGCGCCGGCGAGCCAAGGCCAGCAGGCCAGCGGCCAAAAGCGGGAGCGCCGGGCCGGGGGCAGATTGATCAGCCGTGCTTTGCGGGGCTTCATCCACCAGGGCCACGGGCTGTTCGATTTGCCGTAGGGCGATCGAGGTGGCGGCATCCATCGTGTCTGAGGACCGGCCCGTCGGGCCTTCGCCAGCTTCAGCGTACCATTCAAGCTTGACATCGAGGATATCATCTTGCGTGAAATTGGCCATGCTCCAGGTGGCGTCGATGTCGAAAGACATGAGCATGCCGGGGCGGTCTGCGCAGGAGCCGATGTCCACGAGACTCGTGGCGACCGAATTCATGGGGACGTCTTCACCCGTCCCACGGATGGTGCCACGGGCATCGCCGTACACGCGGAGTGTCGTTCCAGCTTCACTTCCGTGGCACGAGTACACCCCTTGGACCCTCATGAAACCGGTCTCGTAGGGGTGCAGCTGGACGGGAGCGTACACCTCCTCGGTACCGACGGCCCCCATCGGGAGGATCGCCTGGGCGGAAGCGGCAGGAATGAGCAGGCAGCAAGCGAGGATGATCCAACGCATGGCGAATCATCTTCGTATGCGATAAAGCCCTGATGGTGACGATGTTTGACTATCGCCGCGAGAAGGCAAGCAAGACAAGAAGCAGGAGCGGCCAGACACCGAAGGGTGCTTGTTGAGGGACGACCGGCGCTTCGACGACGGGTGCATCCATGGCCGGCGCGCTCCCCATGGTGTGGACCCCGGTGCCGTCGGGGGCTGCTTGGCCCAGATTGCCAGTGGCCGTGGCCGTCACGAAGACATCCATGTGGTACATGGCGCCTGGTGTGGCGTTGACGTCAATGACGTGGAAGCGGCCCTCCCAGGTTTGTTGGCCCCCCATGATGCAGGGAGCTTCGAGGACGATGTCGTCGGGCAGGAGGATCTGGATGCCGGAGACGTTGGCCCCTCCACTGGTGTAGTGGTTGACGTGGAAGCTCAGGGTGTACCCGGCGTCGGGGTCCGGGTCGATGGTGGGGCAGGTCAGAGTGCCGTTGACGTCGAACATCGCTTGCTCCACGATGCTGAACTCTCCGGTGCTGACGTCCATGGTCAACGTGGGCGCCTGGGCTGCGACGGTCGGGATGAACAGCAGCAGCCAAAGCCAGCGCACGACCGGACCTTGCGGGCGGCGATGAAAGGGTTTGCGTCAGCTCGTGTACTCGAACCCTGCTTCAGCGTCTTGCAGGGCTGCGGAGACCACGGGGTCGCTGCTGGCCATGACGCGGCGCAGGCCGTCGCTGGTGGTCAGCAAGGTCTCTTTGCCGTGGCGCAGTTTGTCCAGGACACCCAGGTTGACGAGCTTCTTGACGTGGAAGCTCGCCAGCGCGGGGCTGATGCCAAGGGCCTCGGCCATGGTCTTCTGACTGGTCATGGGTTGGGCTTGGACGAAGGCAGCGATGCTGGCGGCAGTGTCGCCCTTGAGGGCACTGGCGATGGCCATGTCGGCGCGGCTGATTTCGCCGCCTTGTTCGAAGAAGCACTTCTGGTTGTTGACCCGGCGGGTGGTGACCATCTCCCCCCGTTGCAGCTTGTCAAGGTGGTGGGTGATGGTGCCCCAGCCGACGCCCATCTCGCGAGCGAGTTGGCTGGCATGGATGCCGGGGTGTTCCTTGATGACGTCGAAGATCTGCGCCCGCATGGGGTGGTTCAGGAGTTCGTCGTTGGTGATGCGGCTGAAGCCTGCGACACCTGCGAGTCCGGTACCCATGAAGCCCCACTTCTTCAGGGCCTGCATGCCCGCCCAGCCCCCTGCGCCGGCACTGCCAGCGGCTCCGACGGAGGTCACGGTGGCGAAGGCCGCCACGGGCATGGCGTCAGGGCGCAGGCCTTGGACGAGTCCACTGTAGGCGAGGATGCCATCGAGAAGGCCGAGGCCCAGGAATGCGATGCCGTTGCCGAGGCCGCTGGCGGCGACCACGACGCCGGTGGTGGAGCCGGCACCCAGGGAGCCGAGCGCCGGGCCGATGGCCAGCACGGCGGTGGCGAGGGCTGCGGCGCTGGCTGCGCCTCCTTGGGCGACGAACGTGGCGGCTCCGAGGGCGCCCTTGCCGAACGCCTTCAGGGCGTCGGTGATGGCGCCTCCGAGGGCACCGGCACCTTTGCTGATGCTCTCCCCGGTGGCGTCGACGGCGTCGCCGACGCTCTCGGCTGCCTCACCGACGGCATCGAGGACACCATCGAGAGGCGATGAGGCGTCGCTGACCGCCTCTGCCGTGCTGTTCGTGTCCTGCGCAGAGGCAGACCCCACGAGCAGCAAGGCGAAGATGGCCATGGCGAACAGTCGCTTCATGATGCCTAACCCCTTCTTCTCAGTATAAGCGCTTTTTGGTGTCCCAACTTGAATCAACAGGGGTGAAGGCCCTTCAACCCCCCTGTTCATGGGGCGGCGTGGCAGAAGCTTCTTGGTGGCAGCGCTGGACGAACGGCAAGACCGTGACCATCGCGTTCGTGGCTTATCTCGCGTTCTCGATCCCGTTCTTCATGGTCGGCCCATACGGCGACGTGGAGGCAGCGGGGGGCATCGTGGACGATGATTTCGGGGCCAGCCCATCGGAGGTCCAAGCCGCCGTCGAAGCCCTCCAAGAGGCGCAAGCCGACTACCGGTCGTTCTTGGCCGGAGACATGGTCTACGCGTTGCTGCAAGGGGTCTGGCTAGCCGGCTTCCTTTGGCTCGGCGCCAGGCAATGGCGGGCGCTGCCCAACTGGTCTGTGGCGCTGCCCTTGGCAGCGACGCTCTTCGATTGGACGGAGAATATCTGCTTCCTGATCCTCACATCCTCATCCAGCATGGGGGTGGCGACGGTGGCCGTGGGGGCCATGCATCTGAAACTGGTCACCATCGTCGCGTCGCTGCTATTGGCGGCGGCGGTGTTGGGTTACTGGATCACTCATCCAGTGCAGCGGCTGCCGCGGCGTCCTCGGCAGCCTCGGCAAGCTCGTAAGCCCGCTCAAGGCGCTCCTGGATCCGACGGTCGGGGTCACGGCCGGCGTGCGCCAAGTAAGACTCGAGGGCGTTGATCTCCCCTTCAAGGTCCTTGACCTTGCGTAGCAGGACGCCGAGGCGCAAGTAGGCCTCGGGGGGCACCGGGTGGCCGGTGACCAAGTGGGAACGTTGCCAGGCTTCAGCGCAGGCGAGGTAGGCGACGATGGCTCCTTCGATGTCGCCATCGGCCTCGGCGGCCTGACCGGCGTCGAAGTGGACCTTCGCGTCCCGTTGGTCCTTGCCTTGCTCATTCAGTTTCTCAAGGGCGCGTAGTGCGATGTCGTCATCGCGGGGTTTGGGTTGTCGCTTGAACATTCAGGCCACCGGAGTGATGCGGTCTTTCCCGACCAGGGTACGCAGGGCCTCGGGGATGAGGACGCTGCCGTCTGCTTGTTGGAAGTTCTCGAGGATCGCCACCAGCGTGCGTTGCACGGCGACGGCGGTCGAGTTGAGGGTGTGCAAAAAGCGCGTGGGTTGGCCTGGAGCGTCCCATGCGCGTGTGTTGTAGCGGCGGGCTTGGTAGTCGGTGCAATTGCTGCAGCTGACCACTTCGCGGTACGCTTGCTGGACGGGCATCCAGGCTTCGATGTCATACTTCTTGGCGGCCACGGTGCCCAGGTCGCCGGTGCAGATGTTGACGACCCGGTACGGGATGCCTAGGGCCTGGTAGATCGCTTCGGCGTTCGCAATGAGTTCGTCATGCATGGCCCAGGAGTCCTCTGGGTCGCAGTAGACGAACTGTTCGACCTTGCTGAACTGGTGGACGCGGAAGATGCCCTTGGTGTCCTTGCCGTGGGCGCCGGCTTCCTTGCGGAAGCAGGGACTGACACCAGCGTAACGCAGAGGGAGGTCCTTCTTCTCGATGATCTCCCCCATGTGCATCGCGGCCAGGGGGTGTTCGCTGGTGGCGATCAGGAAGAGCTCGGGGCTGTCGTCCTTGCCTGCGCCGCTGCCGGCTTCGACGCGGTAGATGACGTCCTCGAAGTCGGATAGGTCCACGGCGCCTTCGATGGCTTCCCGGCGCAGCATGTACGGGGGCTCGATGGCCGTGTAGCCCTTGCCGGCGAGGTGCTGTAGGGCGAAGAATTCCAGGGCGCGGCCCAGCAGGACCAGGTCGCCTTTGAGGTAGAAGAAGCGGCTGCCTGCAGCGCGAGCGGCCCGTTCCAGATCGGCGACGTCGAGGCTTTCCAGAAGATCGACGTGGCTGACGGCGGGGAAGTCGTGCTTGGGCCGGCCACCCCAGTCACGAACGAGTTGGTTCTCGCTGTCGTCCTTGCCGACGGGTACGGATTCGTGCATGATGTTGGGCAGGGCACGCAACCGCTTGTCCCGGTCGTCGGCCTTGGCTTCGACCGCGGCCTCGAGTGCCTTGATGTCGTCGCTGACCTGCTTCATGCCTGCGACCGCGGCGGCGACGTCTCCACCCGACTTCTTAGCGTCAGAGATGGCCTTGGCAGCCTTGTTGCGCTCGGCGCGGCGGTCGTTGAGGGCTTGCTGGGCGTCCCGCCATTCGCGGTCCACGTCCAGTAAAGCGTCGACGACGGCAGGGTCGCGTCCGCGCTTGGTGAGGTCGGCCTTGACCACGTCGGGCGTCTCGCGCAGGAGTTTGATGTCCAGCATCGCTGATGCGTCGAGGCAGGCCATACTTAAGATGCTTTGATGGCGGCTGCCCCCCGCGGCCAGTTGAGGACGCCGTGCAAACAACGGGCCGGAACAGCGCTTCAGGGGACGCCGGTGGCGCGGACGCAGCCCAGTGCGTCATCCACGCTGCGCAGCAAGCCCATGGCGGAGCCAGAGGCGGCGCGGAGGATCAAGGTGGCGCCGACGACCTCGCACTCGACGTGGCCGGCATTGTCAGGCTCCAATGCGTCTCGCACCCTCATGGCCTCAGCTTGGTCCTTCAATTGGATACTCACCCGCGCTTTGGCAACAGGTTCCGCGGATCCACCAGACACACCCATAACGGGGCGGGAGCCGGCCAAGGCTATAGATGCTACGGCAAAAACGACTGCGCGACCAGGGATGCGTCCAAGGCGGCAAGGAAAGCATCCACATCGGATGCGTCGATGACAGTGCCACTGGCGACCGGGTGGCCGCCTCCGTCACGGCCAACGGTGGCCGCGGCGCTGTGCACGGCGTCACCCAGATCCAGCCCCGACGCCACGGCCTCATGGGTGCCTCGGGTGCTGACCTGCACATCCCCATCGGGGCGTTTGGCGAGGATGACTGCGGGGCGAGACCGGTCGGGGAGGACGTGTGTCATGCCGATGCCCCCCACCATGCCAGTAAGAGCCGGGTCGTCGGTCCAGGCGACTTGGCACGCTTGGAGGCCCTCGGCGCCCTTCTCCCGCAAGCGTTGGACGGCGCTTTGCAGACGGGACGCGTAGTCGGCGAACGCGGCCCGCACGTCTGGTTCTGCCGCCTTGTCCCCTAGCATGAACCCGAGGCCGACGGCGGATTGACCCGTTCGTGCACAGGCATCCATCAGTCGGAACAGGTGCCGGACGCCGGTGCCTGTGCGGCGATCCCACAAGGATTGCCGGGTCAGGCGCTCGACCACGTCGGGCGAGCTGCCGTGCTGCAGGTGGTGGAGGGTCCATGCAGAGAGGAGCCTGCTTTGGGCGTCGGTCGGGAGTTCTTCCACGTCTCGCACGTCTTCCATGCCGAGGGTGGACAGGAACGCTCGAGCAGCGTCATGGTCGCCTGCGAGGCCCGGGGTGGGTGGGGCGGTGTGGGTGAGGGCGTCGACGAGGTCTGTGCCGATGAGTGCCGGACCGATCCGCTCTTCCAAGTGGCCGGCGGCGGTGGCTTGCTCGATGATCTGTTGGTTCCAGCCTTGCCAGCCGCCGCGGTGTTGCCAGTCGCCGACGGCGCCTGCCAGGGCGATGCCTGCGAGATCCAGGTTGCGAGGATCCAATGCCAGGGCGACCGCGAGAGCGGTGGTGGCGGCGCACGCGTCCCGGCTGCCGTCCATGCCGAGGTCGCGTGGGTTGACGAGGGTGATGCCTGCCGGGATCTCGTCCGGTAAGCCGTGGTGGTCCACGACGACAACGAGTCGGTCCGTGCGCCGGCCCAGGTCTGCGAGGACGGAGAGGTGGCTGCTGCCTTTGTCCAGCAGGATGTAGCCGTCGCACGCCATGGGTTCCAGGGCAAGGTATGCGGCTTCGTCCTTCTGGCGGCTGTTGCGGACCTGGAAACCGATGCCCGCGCGCGCGAGGGCTGTGGCCATGACGGCGGCGGCCGTCAAGCCATCCGCGTCACTGTCGGCGGCGAGGTACCAGCGCCGACGGCTGCGGATGGTCTTGGCGGCCTTGGCGGCCGCTGCGTGGAGGTCCACGTCTTGGTGACGCTCCCCGTGATGATAAGGGGTGCTTCACGGCGGGCCCAGTTGGGCCATCCTGCCGGGGCAGGATCAAAGAAGGAAGGAGGGGAAGAAGCACGGCGCGGGGCCGCGAGTGGATGACCTTAGTCGACCAGGAGACGAGCGCCGGCGCGATGACTCGCAGGCTTCCGCCTGCTCGCACGCACGCCGTCGCAGGTTTAGTCGACCAGGAGACGAGCGCCGGCGCGCG
>JBFGSX010000067.1:0-7997 GCA_041566495.1 Thermoplasmatota archaeon | reverse complement strand
CTGGTGCTGCTCGGGTGCCGGTCGCCCCGATTCTACCACGAGAAGACCCGTATGTCGTGAGCGGGCCGATCTCCAAGCACCCGAACACCGCCCCCGAGAACCCCCCTTTGCCCCGCCTGGGCGCTTCCAGGAGGGGCGACCTAGAGTCGCAACCCTTTCAACCCACACTCCGGTGGAAGTCTCGGGATGCACTGAGCCATGGCCTTCGACAAGCGGACGCTGGTCCTGCCTTCGGGCACAACCTTCGAGGAGCACAACATCGTCTCTAGTGGCGACCTCATCCTCGGCAACCACGTCAAGCTGGGCTTTGGCATGAAGACAGAAGGCCGCGTGTTCGTCGGCCAAGGCGCCCACATCGAAGGTGGCCTGACCCTCGGCGGCGACCTCCGCCTGGACCAATCGGTGCACGTCCTGGGAGACGTGGTCTGTGGCGCCAATGCATACATCGGCGAGCGTTGCTTCA
Source organism: Thermoplasmatota archaeon (assembly GCA_041566495.1). Taxonomy (GTDB): domain Archaea; phylum Thermoplasmatota; class E2; order JACPAO01; family JAHFTW01; genus JBFGSX01. The sequence continues at coordinate 7,534 of JBFGSX010000067.1, read as the reverse complement.
TCCAGGGCGACCTGGCGCTGGAAGGGGACCTGGACGTCGGTGACGATGTCCGCATCGGTGGCCAATTGCAGGCCAAAGGCTGGGTGCAGAAACGCAACCCCGTGCCTTTCGTCATCTACATTTTCATCTACCTTCTGGAGTTGCTTCGACTGGGCCAATCGGAAGAGGTCGAACGCATCCTGAAGGAATTGGAGGACACGGACACCGAAGAGATCGCGGTGGACGAGATCTTCCTGTTCATCCCGGACAACTCCGAGCTGAGCCTCCAGAAGTCCGTCATCAAGGGCGGCCTGGACGCCGGCGATCAATGTCGCATCCTTGGCAATCTCGATGTCAAGGGCGACACCGAGCTGGGCGAGGAGACCATCGTGCACGGCGCCCTCCGCGTCGAAGGGGATGTGACGCTCTATCCGTCTGCCCAGGTCGAAGGGGACCTGGTGTCGACCGGCCACGTGGTGGTCGGGGAGGGCTGCCAGATCCTTGGCAACCTGAAGGCCAAGACCGTGGAGATGTACATGTCCGCCACCGTGGATGGCAAGATCATGGCGGAAGAGGGCGTCCAATTCAAGACGGAAGCTCAAGAGCGTCGCCAGACCACGGCCCGGGAGAAGACGGAAGAGTTCGACGGCAAGGCCGCCGACCTGGTCGATCTGTTGGGTTAGAACAGGCCGCCGCAGTTCTGGAAGGCGAACACGTCGCCATCGTCCAGTTCTAGCAGGCTGATGCCGAATTCCGCGGCCTCGCCGTTGACGGTGAAGCACCACCCGAGGGGACCGTAATCCACGTCGTCGACGTCGTCGACGCTGACCCCGAAGGATCCACAGGGCGTGTACGTGATGGGGACGCCGACCACGTCAGAGTACTCCAGGAGCGCGTCATGGGCATTGGGGCGCCCAGGGTGGGGTTGTTCGCACCCCTCGTAGCTCTCGTCTTCGTGCATGCTGCGCAGGCCGCCATAGTCCCAGTAGAAAGCGTCGCTACGATCCGCTTTGCCTTGCGCGGTGTCGTGGTCGACCTCTACGGTGAGGAGCATGTTGCGCTTGATGGTGATGTTCTGACTGGCGCTGGAGATGCCGTCGTCTGCGATGACCTGTGCTTCGGTGTGGCCGAAGGGGACCTGGAATTCAGCGAACCAGGTGCCATTGTCAATGATCGCTTCCAACCCGAGGTCCCGATCGTAGCCGACCCAGACCGTGGCGCCGGGGGTGACGGAGCCACTGAGTGTGGCGGAGCCGGTTCCTTGCAGGACGACTTCCGTTTGGTCGACGCTGAGGACGAGGGGCGCAACCGTGACGTTGCCCGGTTCCGAGGTCGTGGTGTCGACCTCCGGAACAGCCTCTATTTCAGGTTCGGTGCACCCGGCAAGGGCGGAGCAGATCAGCAGAAGGACGATGATACGGTTCATAGGCGTCTCCGGGCAAGCAAAGCGACGAGGAGTGGAATGATGGCGGCAGGGCCAGGAGAGGCTTCGTCCCGGACGGGGACATCGGTGGCGTTGCGGACTTGGCCGTCGCCGAGGGAGACGACGATTTCGTCACTGACCCGTTCCATGCCACTGGCCCGTAGGCGGACGTCGGCGTCCCCTTGGATCTTGAGTTGCCAGACTGGGCCGACGGGGCGGGTGATCCAGCGGCTGCCGTCGTGGATCTCGAGGGTGGTGGCGTTGGCGTCCTCGAAGCGGCCTTCGATGGTGTAGCGCCCATTGGTGCCGCGTACTTCATCGATGATCGGGGTGGCCAGTGGGAGGGCCTGCCAAGCCGCGATGGCAGCCGGGGCCGGAGGGATGGTGTAGCTCCGAGTGGCCACGCTGTCGCCGTGTTCCCCGAGGTCGCTTCGGTTGAGGTCGGTGTTGTGGTTGCCGTTGGCGGCCATCCCTGCGACCCAAACAGTGACCGGGGCTGGGTAAGTGGCGAGGTCGGGAGCATTCCAGGCGACGGACCAGGCACGTTGGCGCACGCCGGTCTCGGTGTAGGTGGCTTGTTTAGGGTGGAAGGTGCGGACATCCCCGTTGGCGGCAGGCCCAGGCGCCAGGGTGCCTGCGAGCACTTCCACTTCGAAGCCAGCCTGAGGGCCGCCGGGGATGGTCTCGGGGCCGTTCAGGACGGAGACGGTCCAGGCATAGGCCTGGCCAGGCATCCAGGTCTCGGGGACGCCATCGATGAGGACCTCCGCGTCGTCCCCTTGCAAGGGGGGTTGGTGGCAGCTGGTGCAGTCGGCGGCGCGGCCGCTGAATCCGGGTGCTGCTGCGAAGTTGGCCTCGACGGAGGCGGTCAGGGCGACCAGGGCGAGGAGGAAGACCAGCTTGCGCACGTCGTGGCCACAGAGTCAATCTGAAAAGGGTTTATTCAACCCAGATTGAAAGCTGGGGTTGTTCAGGACGCGGCTGCGAAGCGCTCGACCACCCACGCCTTGTCCAGGCTGCTGACGAAGAAGCCCGCCCGAGGTCCGCGGTCGCGGCCCAGGATGGCACGGTAGACGGCACGGAACGCTGCCTTCTGTGGGACGTCGAGGCTGGCGGCCACGTTGTGGATGGTGTCATGGACATCTTGGCCAGACCATTCGGATTCGGCCAGAGCAGGGCCCAGCTTCTGGAGAATGGCACGGTCGTCGTCCTCCAAGACCTCAGGGACTTCGGCTTGGACTTCGAAGCGCACGCCATCGGGGGCGAAGCGGGCGAGCCAGAAGCGCACGTGGTCGACGCGCTCTGCCAGCAAGGCCCGGTCTGCGTCGTCCATGTCGCCCGTCAGTTCGCCGCTGCGGCGCAGGACGTCCTCGACGCCGGCCACATCCTCGGCGATCTGGGCGACGGTGACCAAGTGCCGGTAGGGGACCTGATTGGGGACCTTGGCTGGCGCTTCCCGAGGGCAACTGAGTTCGTAGGTGCGCTCCACTTCAGTGAACGTCCCCGGGTTCTCTTCCAAGCCGAAACGGATGCGCTCCAGGCGATCGAACTCGTCCACGAGGTTGAGGACGCCCAGCCCGGGATCGAAGTCGATGTGTTTGCGCGGAGACTGGCGCATCAGCAAATAGCGCAAGACCTCGGGAGGCGTCATCTGCAGAACATCCGAGGCACTGACGGCGAGGCCACTGCTGCTGTGCATGGCCCCTTGGCCCTTGAGGTTCAGGAACTCGTACATGACGTGCTCCGGTTCCTTGCCGCCGAAGATGTCGCGCACGAGAGGAACGCCGGTGTCCCAGCTGCCACCCTTGGCGCCGTGGTCCTTGCCGAAGGCCTCGAAGGTGACCCCCAGGAAGCTCCAACGGGCCGGCCAGTCGACCCGCCATGGCAGCTTGCCGATGCCAGGCTTCGATGCATCCACGTCGAAGGTGCCTGCCGCAGGGTCGTCGCTACCGGTCGCGCAATGGGCACACTTGCAGTGCAGCATGGGCGCCACGTAGCTGAGGACCTCGACGCCACTGATGCGGCGGCAGGATGGGCATTGAGGATTGAACGGGACCCAGCGCTTGGGCAGTTGCCGCTTGCTGATGGCCTCGATGATGGAACGGACCTCTTGTTGGTCGTTGAGCGCCTTGAGCGTGGTCTCCACGTAGCGGCCCTCGTAGTAGAGGTCGTACGCCGACATCACCGTCGGCTCGATGCCTAGCTCCGCCAGGTTGTCCAGGAACGGACCTAGGAAATGAGCGGCGTAGGAATCGTGGGCGCCGCAACCATTGGGCTTACCATGGGCGTCCGGGCAGGGGATCTCCCGCAGGGGCTTGCCCACATGTTCCTCGTAGGCCGCGTCGAGGAACGGGTACACCTTGCGCAGAGGATCGTAGTCGTCGGCGATGTAGATCAGTTCAGCATCGCCGCCCATCTGGCGGGTGGCGCGGAAGATTGCCTCGGTCGTGAGGACCTCCCGCATGTTGCCGACGTGGATGGGACCGCTCGGCGTGATGGCGGTCGCAAACACGTGCGGACCCTTGCCACGGCTCTCGAGAAGGCGCTCGGCTTCGACATCGGCCCAGTGGGTCACGTGGCGCGCGACCGAGCCTTGCTTGAAAAGCCCCGTGGCGCCAGGGCGGCGTTGATGATCCACGCGCCATTGATGAAGACCTGAGCCCTCTCGACGACGCCCAGGAACATGCCACCCTCCTGTGCAGCCGCCACGAGGAGCAGTGTCCAGGCGACCACCAGCAGTGCCAGGGGCACCACTGCGAGTTGGACCCGTTCGATCCACGCGGCACTGGCGACTCCTCCGAACGCCAGCACGGCGAACAGAATGTGCATGGTGCCGACCCAGGTGCCTTGCCCAGGCGCATCGGTCCAGAAGATCGCGGCCCCCACCATGCCGACGGCTGCGATGAAGAGCGGGATGCGGACGCGATGGCGCCACAGGCCCAATGCCACGAGGCTGGCCCCATGCAGCAAGAAGGATGCTACCATGAGCCACGACCACGGCCCATAGACCTGGTCGCTGATGGTCTCGTTGAGTTTCCAGCCGCTTCCGACATCCGCCCAAGTGAGCGCGAAGATGAACATCAACTCGTAGGCGATCGCGATGCGCCCCCAACGGACCATGGGCGTGGCAAGAGCCCTGGGGCTTGAAGGAGCCGGTATGGTCAAATGGGGTCGCCAAGTCAGCGGCCATCCACGCGGACCCGTGGTGTAGCTTGGATATCACTTGGCCCTCCGGAGGCTAGAACGGGGGTTCGAATCCCCTCGGGTCCGCTCATTCCATTCACGAACCAGCGGGTCTGCCCACGCGGTGGCCACCTCGCAGTGGTCTGCGAGGACCCCTCGGGTCCGCTTCGTTTTCACTTCGCCCCCTGTGGGCTCGCCCATCCCGTGCCCTTTGCTTCGTGGTGGGTCTGCGCTGCCGGACCCGACCCTTCGTCGCAGAAGCTCCGGTTTTTGTATCGCGGTGACACATTGACCCCTGATGATCAGCACCTTCACAGTCACCATTGACGGCGAGCTCACCGAGAAGGAGGCCGAGAAGATCCGGCACGCCTTGCAGAAGTCTGTGGCGCCGTGGTTCAAGAAGGGGCACACCGTGAAGGTCGAATCCGAGTGAGCGACGACGCCATTGATCCCGCCGCCCTGTTCCGGGAGTTCCGCAAGCGCTTCGAATCCATCGCAGTGGATGCTAAACAGGCCGTTGAGAAGTTCTCCGACCAGGCCCAATACGAGGTGGACAAGACGATCGGCCGCGTCATGGCCGACCACCCGGAGCTGTACGCCGAGCTTCGGCGATCGTACCGTCAGATCAAGAAGACGTTGAACAAGGTGGGAGAAGACCTCGGCCTCAAGTGACCGAGGACGTTGACCGATGGCCCTGGTGGAGAGCCGGACCGGACGGCTTGGCTATTCGCCTTGCAGGACCTGGTAGATCTCGTCGGCGGGGTGGCCGGAGGCGGCATGCACCGCCTGGGCGGCTTCCTTGCTTGGCGCCTCGGACAGACAGAACACTTTGCCCGTCTCTTCGTCGACCCACGTCTTGGTGAATTTGACGCCGTGCTGGTCCTGGTTGGCCAGGTCTTTCTGGTGGGCTTCGGCGACCGCGGCTTTGGTCGCTCCAGGCATGTTGTGGATATCCATGAATGTCGGCATTGTCTCAACCTTCACCGGATCTCTGCAAGCAGGACCCGGCGGTGGGAGATGGCCAAGTGGCAGGTATAGTGCCTTGGCAGCCTTTGGCCGGAAAAGGTTCAGTCTCGACCCGTGAAGGCGCGCCACCAGCCCAATGCGTAGAAGATGGCCAATGCAAGGCCCGTCAGGACCAGGGGCCCCACAAGGAGACCTAGGCCGACGCGCACGATGGTCGGGTCTTTGCTGGTGATGAGGCCGGCAGCCACGATCATGACCGCGATGAAGAGCAGCCAAAGCCAGCCATACCGGATGCGCACGTCCGCCACGAACGGGCCAGCCCGACCCCCCTGATAGACCCAAGGGACGTGGATGGCCCGAGGGACAACGCTGATGGCTATCTGGCCCCCATGCCCCTGCATGGCAAAGCAGACCATCCAATTGGCCGTGAGCGGCATGACCTGCAACAATTGCGTGGCACACGTCACCAAAGCCTTGCAGGACGTCCCGGGGGTCAAGAAGGCCCAGGTCGTCTTGGATGAACAGGCGGCGATGGTCATCGCCAAGCCAGACGTGTCCGCAGACGCCTTGGTGGCGGCTGTCGTGAAGGCAGGCTACGGAGCCTCGGTTCAACCTGCGACGAACACGTAGTTCCCGGTGGTCACGAGGATGGTGACCAGTGCGGTGGCTCCGGCCACGCCGACGTAGAAGTAACGCCAGGTCTTTTGCCAAGGCAAACCGAAGATGTGGGCCACCAGAAGACCCGTCCAGGCGCCACTGCCAGGGATCGGGATGGCGATGAACAAGGCGATGGCGGCTTCTTCCCATTTGGCCACGGTCTTGCTCTGGCGGCTCCGGGTGCGCGCATACAGCCGCTCCAGAACAGCATCGGTGCGATGCCATTTCCTGATCAAGCGCTCCAGACGAGGATAGAGCCACCACGCTGCGGGAGCCACCACGAGGTTACCCAGGAAGCTCCACACCGCGGCCTGGCCCCACCCCATCTTGAGGGCGAAGACGGCAACGGGGACGCTGACCCGGACCTCACCGATGGGACTGAAGGCGAGGATCATGACCACAACAGGGTCCGGAAGCCACGACAGAGCGGCAAGGGTCTGGTCGAGCAGGTCCTGGAACCAACCCATTCAGGGTTCCTCAGGCAACGGGATGATGCTCTGGCCCGAGCCTGCCTTGGCCACCAGTTGCCGGTCTGCGATGACCGGTTCGCCGGCTAGGTAGGTATGTGTGGGGAAAATGGCCTCGTGGCCTTCGTACGGTGTCCAGCCGCACTTGCTGTGCAGCATCTTCGCTTCGATTTTGACGACGTCGCTGAGGTCGACGACAGAGAAGTCGGCGCGCTTGCCGACATCCAAGGAGCCACGGTCTTTGAGGCGCAGCAGGGCCGCCGGTGCGACGGTGAGTGCATCGACCACGGTGGAGAGTGCGACGTCCCCCCGCTCGGCGGCGGCGAGCATCAAGGGGAGCATGGTCTCGACGCCTGGCACCCCGGCGGGCACATTGGCGAAGATGTCGTCTTTCTCACCCTTGGTGTGGGGTGCGTGATCGGATTCGAGAAGGGGGATCTGGCCGTCGGCGAAGGCCTTGAACAATGCTGCGCGCCGGGTCTCGTCACGCAGCGGGGGGTTCATTTTGCCATAGCCATCAGGCAGGCTCCAACCGGTGTGGCTCAGCAGCAGGTGGTGGGGGCACGAGCCGATGCTGAACTTGCCTGCGTTGGCGGCCTGCACCGCATCGGCACTGGCGCAGTGCGCCACGTGGATGGTGGGGGCGGGCTTGATGCCTGGCAGGGTCTTCATCACGTCGTAGATGGATTCGACTTCCGCCAGCGGGGGGCGAGCGGCGTCGTGGTCGGCCACTTCCATCTCGGTGCGGCGGTATTGCTTCATGACCCGCTCTGCTTCGCAGTGCAGGATGACGGGCCGGTCTGCCTGGCCGCAGGCGCTGAGGATCTCCTTGAAGGCGCCGGGGTCTTCGAGCAGGAGG
>JBFGSX010000066.1:0-8007 GCA_041566495.1 Thermoplasmatota archaeon | reverse complement strand
ACGGCTTGGGGCAGCCTTGGTACATGCTGCTCGTCGAAGCGAACGCGACGGGGGCGTCGCAGGCGCGTGCCTTCTCCAGGACGTGCTGGAACAGCACGGTGGCTTCCGAAGCGAACAGTGGTCGCTCGTCGAAGAGTGGCGCGCTCGAAGCGCCACCGAAGTGGAAGATGGCGTCGTAGTCGTCGGGCAGAGCTGAGAGCCGCAGGCAGGCGTCGCCTTCAAGGAAGGTGGCATCGGACGGGACGTTCTTCTCGTTGCCTGTGAGCAGGCAATCCACGACTGTAGCGCCGGGAATCCGGTGGGCGAGGTTGCTGCCGATGAAGCCGGCGCCGCCGACGATGAGGGCTTTCACGCGGGGGCCTCCGTGTGCTGGATGGAGTCGCGGTCGGCGCCCTGGCTAGAAGCCTTCACGCTGCTTGCACTCCCCCGTCCGTTCTTAGTCCTTCAAGTACGCCTTGAGGGCGTTGATGGCTTTGATGCTGGCAGGATCGATGCCTCGCAGTTGTGAGACATAGAACGACACGTAGTCCGCGAACTGGACCGCCCGCGCCTGCTCCACGACGTGGTCCGCATAGGAATGGATGGGCTCGAATTCGTGGTGGTGCCAGTCGATGTCGTTCTCCTCATACCATCGGCGCATGAATTCGATGCGCTTGGCCATCTGTGGATTCTGCTCCGCGTGGCTCAAAACGAGCACGGTGAAGTGCTTGTTGTTGGGGTCGTCGGCCCAACCGTTCAGGTCGTTGTGGTTGCACTCGGGAATCAGGTCCACGCCGGCGATCTTCTTGGCATTCTCATTGAGTTGGCAACGCAGGAACATCGCGATGCCCTGGAACGCAGGCGTGGCGTAGATCTGGGGGATCTTGTCGACGAGCAAGCGCGCCAACTGCTTCGCTTCGTTGTGCTCGAACGGCACATCCGGTCCGCACAATTGATTGACCTCTTCGACTGCCTGGGCGGCGGCCTCGACGGGGGTCTCCTCTTCCAGGATGCCACTGCCTTCGAGGAAGCCCAGAACGCTGAACCATGGGTGGGCGAAGGCGATGCGAGGATGGTATCCGGTGGGTTGTTTGACCACGTGATCTGCCAAGCCCTCGAGCTCGCCTCCGGTGGTGAATGCCGTGACGTCCACGCCGCGCTCCTTGGAGTCAGCCGCGACTTGCAGCGTCTCCTCCGTGTTGCCAGAGTAACTGAGCGCGAGTGTATGCCAACCGGCACGGACGTGGTGGGGGATCTGGTAGTGCTGGACGATGGTGAATGGCTGGTCCATGGCGCGGGTGCAGGCGTCCCGCACCAGGTTCGCAATCGCGCCGGATCCTCCCATCCCGGCAAAGAGCAACCCATAGGGCCGGAGGTGCGGCTGGGCAGCTGCCATGCCTGCGGCGAAACCGTCCCGGATGAGTTCGCCCTTCCGGTGGATGTCTGCCATGAAGTTGGCGGGGTCGTTCGTGATGGGGATATCCATCGTCTGCACAAGGTGGAAACCTTGGCCGCCAGAGATGAACTTACTGTATCTTTACCATGGGATTTTCAATCAACTCGGGGTCGCAAGGGAGCATGTACCTACGCCTGGCCGCTCTCTGCGATGAGGCCGCGAAAGCCATCCTGGAGGTCTACCATCGCCCCGTGGCAGACCAGGGCATCGAGGCCAAGGCAGACGATTCGCCCCTGACCGAAGCCGACCTGGCGTCTCACAACGTCCTCGTGAAGGGCCTCCCGGCCATCGAGGACATCCCGGTGGTCAGCGAGGAGAGCACGGATCGCACTGCGTATCCTCGCTACTGGCTCATCGATCCCTTGGATGGCACCAAGGAGTTCGTGAAGCGCAATGGAGAATTCACGGTCAACGTGGCCCTCATCGAAGACGGCGTCCCCATCGCGGGGTGCGTGCAGGTCCCCGTGACGGGTGTCTGCTACTTTGGCGACCGCAATGGCGCCATGCGCCGCAATGGCTCCTGGGAGCACATCCACGCCGCCCCCGCCAAGGACCCACTGAAGGCGGTGGTGAGCAAATCCCACCGCGGCCAAGCGGTCGATGACTTCCTGGACAACCTCCGCGCAGATGGCCACGAACTCACCGACGTCTCGTTTGGCAGTAGCCTGAAACTCTGCAAGGTCGCAGAAGGCAGCGCCCACATCTACCCCCGCCTGGGCCCCACCATGCCGTGGGACACGGCGGCGGCGCATGCGGTCTGCACTGCGGCTGGCGCGACCGTCACCGACATGACCGGCCGCGCCCTGCGCTACGATGATCCGGGCAAGCTGAACCCCTGGTTCTTGGTCGGCGGGCCGGGCTTGGATTGGGCCCAATATGCTCGTGGCATCGTCCAGACCCCTGCCTGACCGAAAGCCCAACCCCTAAACCCTCCTGGGGGACTCCAACCGCGTGGACGGTCTCCAGGACCTGCGCGCGGTGGCCTCAGCCCCCGGCAAGCTCATCCTATTCGGTGAGCACGCAGTGGTCTACGGGCATCCGGCCATTGCGGCTGCGACCAATCAGCGCACGCAAGTCGAAGTGGATGTCTGTGGCGACCGCTTCACGGTCAATGGGTACCGCATCCACGAACGCTACCACAGCTACCTCAAGATGGCCGTGGAGCAACTCTGGAAAGGCGAAGACGCGGTGCGCATCCAGACCGAGGGGGGTGTTCCCAGTGCCAGTGGCACCGGCAGCAGCGCCGCTCTCACAGTAGCTGCCGTCGCAGCACTGCACCGCTTGCAAGGCATCGACGACCTGCCTCGCCTCGCCCAGGACGCCTACACTGTGGAGCGCACCACCCAAGGAGGCGGCAGCCCCGTCGACACGAGTGTCAGCACCGCTGGTGGCGGCATCGCCATCGCAGGCACACCTCCTGGGGTCGGCGAACCCTTGTGGGACATCCATTTCGAAGACCGCTCCTGGAGCGTCGAACGCATCGCCTTGCCCGAATTGACCATGGTCGTCGGCAACAGCGGCGTCCGTGGCCGCACCGACGAGCAAGTGGCCAAAGTGGCCCGCGCCTCCCAGAAGAATCCCATCGTCAGGGAGACCCTCAGCGACATCGGCCAGATCGCCCGAGACGCAGTCCCCGCCCTCAAGGCCGATGACTGGGTGACGCTCGGGAGCCTGATGGACAAGGCACACGCGTGCCTGCACACCATCGGGGTCAACCACCCGGCCGTGCAGACGCTCATCGACGCCGTCCGCGCAGTCCCCGGCACCTATGGCGCCAAGATCACAGGCGCAGGCGGCGGAGGCAGCATGGCGGTCCTCACCGACAAGCCCCACCGCGCCGCGATGGCCATCGAAGAAGCCGGGGGCACCCCGTACCGGGTCACCCTGGGTGGGCCTGGGGTCCAATGGGAGTCCATGGGCTCCGAGGACTAAGGGCCAATCCGACCTTCCAATGGGGGTTTAGCCCAGTTTCGATTTCTCTTCTGTAGGATGCCTGGTTACAAAGCTCCCAAGAATGGCGTGGTGCCCCTGCGAAGGGACCCCATGGACACCATGAAGCAACTCGGAATCTCTGTCTCGGGCCTCTTGGTCGTGGTGGCGGGCATCCTGTTGTTGATCTACACCCAAGGGGACAACATCCATGCGGAATTGGAGCCGCGCCCATCCTTCAGTGAAGCCGACGAGCCAGATCCGGGCTCCGAATCCCCCGCGCAACCCATGCAAAGCGAACCGTCGGAGGAGCCTTTGCTGAACCTCACGGCGCCCCCTGACGCCGAAAACGGCATCTAGGCCCAGCCATTCCGCTGATTGTGCCGCGACCTGTGCTCTTGAAGCTCGGCGGGAGTGTCCTGACGGACAAAGCCGAGAAGCCTCGCTTCAAGAAGACCGTCTGCCGGCGCATCTTGAGTGAAGTCGCCAAGATGGACGTCCCCGTCGTCATCATGCACGGCGCCGGCAGTTTTGGGCATCCCTTGGCCAAGAAGTACGACATCGGCAACCGCACCATCACCCCCGAAGCCCGTGGCGGCATCAGCGAGACCCTCGCCGCTTGCGGCGTGCTCCATGCGGAAGTGGTGCAAGCCGCCCAAGAAGCAGGCCTGCGCCCCATCAGCATCCCTCTCCACATGCTGAGTCACAGCGAGCAAGGGGAGCTGACCGAGTTGCCCATCGAGGAACTGATCCGCCTCGTCGACGAAGGCTTCAGCCCGGTCCTCTCCGGCACGGTGGTGCGAGATGACCGCATGGGCTGGCGGGTGGTCAGTGCCGATGAACTCATGGCGCTCCTTGCTCCGGACATGACTCCGCGTTTGGCCATCTTCGCCACCGACGTCGAAGGGGTCTACGACAAGGACCCTGCCAAGTCAGGCGCCAAAGTGCAACCCATCCTGACCCTGGATGGCCTCAATGACATCGACGCCGCGGGAGGCCGAGGAGACGACGTGACGGGTCGCATGCATGGCAAACTGGAGCGCGCCTTCGAAGTGGCGGCCGAATGCCCCACGTGGATCGTCAATGGCACCGTGCGGGGACGCGTCCAAGATGTGCTGAAGGGCAAGGTCGTCCCGGGCACCCGCATCCAGGCCTAATTTCCGGGTCAGCTCGTGCTGTAGCCGAAGAGCACGTCGTATGCTTTGTGGTCGCCGATCCATTCTACGTTGACGACGTGGCACTCGACGTCGTGGTCGAAGTAGACTGTGTACAAGGCTCGGAAATCGTTGGCCAGCTCCAATCGGTATAGGTTGGTCAGCTCGGCGAACCGCTTGGGCCACAATCGTCGCTGAATGGGGTCTCCGTAGGTGGTGTCTTGCTCCAAGGATGTTCTCTTGGCGACGAGACTCTCCCAGGCCGCGTTGGCCCGTGGTTTGCCCTTCCGGAAGGTCTTCTCGAAGTCCTCCTTCAGGCCCGAAATCGTTGAAACGATGGCGGGGCGCTTCATAGGGGTGTTGTGGGGCGACGCTGGACTGGGGTCGGCGCTTTGGTGTACATGACGCCCTTGGAGCCGACGGAGACTGCGCCGAACATCTGGAGCAGCTGAATGGATGTCTTGATGACTTCTGGGCGGGTCTTCTTGGCGTGCATGCGGCGTCCGATCTCCGTGGGTGTCAACGGCATCGCGTCGCTGGCCGCCTCATCCCGGATGATTTGCAGGACTTCGAGGAACGTTGAGGCTCGCGGGTTGGCGACGCTCGTGTCGGGGAAGCTCGATAGGTCCATCACAACCACGTATGTGTGGTGCCACGTATATGTGGGTATGGGTGGGGGTGGTGGATGCACTGGCGGGCCGGGCGCCGCGGTGTAGTGGCCCGGCCGAGCCCCCCGGGTGGAAGCGCCGCCGAGCCTAACCGCCACTTCATAAAGCGGGGCTCGCCCTTCCCCGTCCCGTGTCCACCGCAGCGGAGACCGAGCGCCGCAAGGAAGAGCACCTGCGCATCCCCCTCGAACGGGACGTCCAGAGCATCCCCAACCCGTGGGACTCCGTCCGCTTGCGCCACGAACCCCTACCCGGATTCGACAAGGACGACATCGAACTCGACGCCCAATTCCTTGGCCACCCCCTGAAGGCCCCCCTGCAGATCACCGGCATGACCGGAGGCGCCAAGCAAGCCAAAGTCATCAACCACCGCCTCGCCGCAGCCGCCGCCACCCACGGCATCGCCATGGGCGTCGGTAGCCAACGAGCCGCCATCGAGACCCCCGAACTGGCAGACACCTACCGGGTCATCCTCGACCACGACGTCCCACTGCGATTTGCCAACCTGGGCCTCCCCCAGATCCTTCTATGGGGCGAAGAAGCAGCCGGCCACGCCGAGACCGCCATCGAGATGGTCGAAGCCCACGCCCTCGCCATCCACCTCAACACCCTCCAAGAAGCCGTCCAACCCGAAGGCGACACTGAAGGCGCAGGTGGCATCGAAGCCATCGCACAACTCGCCAAGGATCTGAAGGTCCCCATCGTTGTCAAAGAGACCGGTGCCGGCATCGACGGCCGCACCGCCCAGCGCCTGGAAGCAGCCGGCGTCAAAGCCATCGACGTGGGTGGCCTCGGAGGCACCAGTTTCTCCGCCGTCGAATACCACCGCGCCGTCGACCAAGGAGACGAACAAAAAGCACGGCTTGGCAAGACATTCTGGGACTGGGGCATCCCCACCCCTTACTGCGTGCGCCACGTTCGCACCCTCTGCCCCGGCATCCCCATCGTCGCCACCGGGGGCCTCCGCAACGGCCTCGACGCCGCCCGCGCCATCGCCCTGGGAGCGGATATTGCCGGGTTTGCAGGCGCGATTTTCCGTGCCGCAGCGGATGAAAAAGCCACTTCTGAACTGGGGCTCGTCTTAGAAGAGTTGAAAACAGCCCTCTTCTTGGTCGGAGCCCATAACCCCGCCGCCTTGTCGGAGGACCACTGCTTATGAACCTCGAAGCCGCCCTACGGCCATACCTCCAACAGTTCTCTGACGAGATGGACAAGTACCTCGTCAAGCGTGAGCTCAAGCCCGAAGAACTGTACGACGCTGTCCGTCATCTACCCATCGAGGGTGGGGGCAAGCGCCTGCGTCCGATCATCGCTCTGCTGGCCGCTCAGGCCGTCGGTGGCGACTCCAAGAAGATCATGCCCTACGGTGTGGCCTTGGAGATCCTGCACAACTTCACGCTCATCCATGACGACATCATGGACGACTGCGACACCCGTCGCGGCGTCGAAGCGGTCCACAAGAAGTGGGGCGTCAACCTCGGCATCCTCGCCGGGGACACCATGTTCAGCCTCGTCTTCGAACTCCTGGACCGCCTGGAGATCGACGACACCACTTACCGCACCGTCAGCCTCGACGTGGCCAAGTTGGCCCGCGAGGTCTGTGAAGGTCAGTACTGGGACATGCACTTCGAGAACATGAAGAAGATCGATGAGCTGCAGTACTACCACATGATCGAGCGCAAGACCGCCACCTTCTTCGAGACCGCGATGAAGAACGGCGCCGAGCTCGGCGGTGGCGACCACCAGCAAGTCAAGAAGCTCGCCGAATGCGGCCGCTTGCTTGGCCTCGCGTTCCAGGTCTGGGACGACTACCTCGGCGTCACGGCCACCGACGAAGCCCTGGGCAAGCCCGCCCACAGCGACATCGTCAACGGCAAGAAGACGCTCGTGTACGTCTCGACCCACACCAAGCTCGATCCGTTCGACCGCCGCCAATTCGTGGACTTGTACCGCAAGGCCGACAAGACCCCCGAAGACGTCGCAGCGATCCTCAAGTTCATGGAGAAGTCCGGTGGCCTCGAGTACACCAAGAGCCGCGCCAAGGAATTCAGCAGCTTCGCCAAGGCGACCCTGGCTGATCTTCCTGAGACCGCGGCCAAGCGTCTCCTGACGTTGCTGTGCGACTACGCCAGCAACCGCGGGCACTGATCCCGAGACGAGTCACATCGCAGTGCCTAGCGTGAGCTAGGTTCTGGCACCGCTCGCGCCGGGATGGGTTAGACGTCCGCCTCCGGGCCGGCAGGTTGCTTGGAAAGACCGGCTTGCAGGGATGTGCGGACAACCCCAAGATGCACGCTGAAAGCGTAAGCCATGCGTACACGCCTTGGCGCGTCTACTTCGGCATCGTCGCCGTCAACGTGGTGCCGTGCTCCCGAGAGCTCTCGAGGGTCACGGTGCCCCCGTGGGCCTCCACGATGCCCCGCACCACGAACAACCCAAGGCCGCTGCTCTTCAGGTCGTGCACTGCGGGGGTGTCGCCCCGCACGAAGGCACTGAAGATGTCCCCTTGTTGATCGGCGGGGATGCCCATGCCTTCGTCGGCCACCTCCAGCGTCCATTGCTGGCCTTCGTCACGGATCGTCACATCGACCCGGCTGCCGCTGGGAGTGAACCGGATGGCGTTGACCACGAGATTGTCCACCACTTGCACGATGCGGCTGGCATCCGCCTTGGCTTGTACGTGATCAGGGCCGTGGCTGACCAAGACCACGCCGAAGGACTCGGCGGTCGCTTGGTGGGTATCTGTGGCGGTCTTCACCAGTTGCGCCACGTCCACGTCCGTGGTCTCCATCTGCATCACGCCCGCCTCCGCCTTCGAGGT
>JBFGSX010000065.1:0-8068 GCA_041566495.1 Thermoplasmatota archaeon | reverse complement strand
GGGTGCCGACCATGTAGTGGGCGCCTTGGTCTTGGATCTCGTAGTAGACCAACTTGGTCTTGCCGTGATCCGTGCCATCGACGCTCAGGGTGTATTCCCAGTGGTCCCCAAGGGCCCAGGGGTCCAGTTGGCCCTCGGCGTCAGGGACATCCGGAGCGTAGACCCGAGGTAGGTCGTTCTTGACGCAGTAATGGTCCTGAAGGAAACGCTCCAGGTCGCATAGGGCCTGGTCTTCGCACTCTTCCTGCTTTTCGGGTTCCTCGCCGCTGTCGACGCAACCTGCGAACATCACTGCGACGAAAAGCGCCGCTGCCAGGACCTTCTGCACCGGTTCCGTTTTAGCCCACTCCTCAGCTTAATCGTTGTGACGACCCAACCAACGGTGCACCCGTCCGCGTACATCTGCGAGGGCGCGGTCCTCATCGGTCAAGTGACGGTGGGCAAGGATTGCTTCATCGGACCCAATGCCGTGCTGCGAGGAGACATCGAACCGTTGGTGATGGAAGAAGGCAGCAACGTGCAGGATTGTGTCGTGTTGCACACCCACGCCGGCAACCCGGTGACCATCGGTCGCGAAGCCAGCATCGGTCACGGCGCCGTGGTCCACGGAGCCACCATCGGTGCGCACGTCATCGTCGGCATGAACGCCACCGTCCTTGACCAAGCGGTCATCGGCGAAAGCTCCGTCATCGGAGCAGGTGCCGTGGTGCCCAATGGCTTCACAGTGCCTCCCAAGAGCCTGGCCGTGGGCGTGCCGTGCAAGGTCGTCAAGAGCGACGACGATGCGATCGCCAAGATGGCCTACAACAACGGCCAACGCTACCTTGGCTACCGCAAACAGCACATCGCAGGTGAATGGGGCGTCCTCAAGGGCCCCCACTACGGCGGCGAGTGATGCAACGGTTCGTGCGTATCGGCTCCGCCAATGTCCAGGTGTTGAGCACGATGATGCACGACGTGGCCGGCACCGAACGGGTGGCCACGGCCCTGGCAAGCCTTCGCCCCGAGGCGGTCATGGTGGACCGCAGCGTGGCGGAATGGACCCGCCCCAACGCAGTCGATCCATTGCAGAAGATCATCCTGGACACCATCCCCGGCTTGCAGGCCAATGTCTTGTGGCGGAGTGTGGGGAGGTTGGCCAGCCAATTGCCGGCAGAGGTCGTGTTGCTGCACCAAGACGCTCCTGGGTTCACCCGCAGCGGCATCGCCAAGTTGCGCAGCATCGTCAAGAAAGAGGGCTTCGAGAGCACCGGAGACCCCAGTCGGGACCTGGCGAAGTTCCACCAACACTACGTGGCACGGGTGCCGGAGATCTGGCAAGCCATCGAGGCCCGACGGGACCGCAGCGCCGCCCGTCTGCGCGCCACTTTCGAGACCCGCCCCCGCCGCGCGGCGGTCATCATGGCATACCCTGACGGGGACATTGTCTGCGATCGCATCCAGGCGATGCGCTCTTAGACCGCCTCCGAACCCTTGCATCAGGCCGCCGGACCCTGTCGGGAGATTCTTCTAAGTCCGAGGAGTGGCAGGGGCGTGGTCGCCATCGCACCCTTCCGGGCCCTTCGATACCAAAGCCAAGACATGGCCAAGGTGAGCAGCCCGCCGCACGACGTCATCACGGACGCTGAGCGCGACGCGTTCATGGCGCAGGACCCGCACAACATCTGCGGCGTCATCCTGCCCCCCGACAGCATGGAGGACGCGGCGGCACGGTTGCGATCATGGATCGACGAGAACGTCCTGGTGCGGGATGACGCGCCCGCATTCTACTACTACGAAGTGCGCCACGGCGCAGAGCGCACCCTGATGCGGGGCTTCTTCGCTCGCCTCCGAATCGATCCCAGTTACGAGGAGATCCGGCGCCATGAGATGACGCTCCCCAAGAAGCGTAGCACCCGTCTGGATCTGCTGCGTGCCACAAACACCAACACGGAGCCCATCTGGATGTTGTACCGGGACGAACGGGGTTGGGTGGATGAGATCCTGACCAGCAATGCCCTGCACGAACTCACCCGTTTCACGGACGAAGAAGGCACCGAGCACCGACTGTGGCGTGTCGATCGACCAGAGGCCGTGGAGGAGATCCGCGCCCAGTTCAGTGACCGCACCGTGGTCATCGCGGATGGCCACCACCGGTACGCCACCCAGTGCAAGCGCTACGAGGAGACCGGCAAGGACGAGGATGCCAGCATCCTGGTCTGTTTGGTGCGGGACACCGACCCTGGGCTCGCCATCCGACCCACCGACCGCCTGCTCGTGGATTGGCCGTTCAGCAAGGGCGCTGAAGCGGTCGCCGCGGCCCAACACTTCACCGCGACGCCCGTGGCGTTGCCGGCCCAAGCCAGCATCGCCGCCCGATTGGCCCGAGAACAGGTCAAGGACGGCCGCACCCTTGTGGTCATCACCAGTGATGGCGCCTGGCGCCTGGACCTGAAACCGGACGTCAACCTCGACCAAGGGCGGGGCCGCTTGGACACCTTGGCCGTCACCATCCTGCACGATCACTTGTTGACCGCAGACTGGGGGGTCGACATGGACAACGTGGAGGACCACCTCATGTTCACCCGCAGTGACGAGGAAGCCATCGACGCCGTGCGCAGCGGCAAGGTCCCCGCAGCGGTGCTGTTGGCACCCGAACCCGTCGACGCGGTGCTGGACGTGGCCGCAGGGGGCCACGTGATGCCCCAGAAAGCCACCTACTTCGTCCCCAAGCTCCGCTCTGGCCTATTGCTGTCCCCGTGTGATGAGCCGAAGCCCATCACGTGGGGCGAAGAGGTCACGGATGGCGGCAAGGCCGACTTCCGGATGCCGAACCTCTAGAACGGCATATCGTCGCCGTTGACGAACGACCAATCATCGAACGGCGTGCCATAGTAGAACGTGTGCGAGAAGACCGTGAACTGCTGCTCGACGGCTGCAGCTACGAGGTCCCCAGACGCCGTGCGCACACCGGCGAAGTGGATGATCTGGTCATAGCCTTCGGCAGGGATCATGGTCGGATCGCCGCCACCCTGGGTGGGGTGGACCTCGTTGACATCGAAGCGGATCCAGAGGGGGCTGGTGCCTTCCATCTCACCGAATTGGTGAGTGCCACCACCCACCGCGAAGTCCCGGATGATGAGGCCCATCTCGGCGCTTGTGGCTTGGCTGGAGGGTTCCCAGACCATTTCGACCACGTGTGCCTGCCAACCTGCGTCGACGGCGCTGATGAAGTCACGGGCGTCGCCCATCACCGTGCGTAGTTGGGGCACGCAGCCGCTGCCGCACCCGGGGACCAGTTGGGTCCAGTCGGTGACGCAGGGAGCCGTCAGACCTGCTTGGACATGGCATGCCAGCCGTCCCTCGAACTTGAACTGGATGACGAAGGGGTCTTGGTCGAAGAGTTTGTTGAGCTGGATGTTGACCAGCGGGGGGTTGGTCACGTTGGCGACCGCTTGTGCCTGGATGCTGGCATCCGTATAGCCGGCCTTGGAGGCTTCGAGTTGGTAGAAGCCCGGAGGCAGCTTCCCGAAGCAGAACAAGCCCTCGACATCGGTCAGGGCATCTTGTTTCTCGCCAGCCACATCGATGACCACGGTGACACCTTCGAGAGGGTTCACGGCGGGGTCCACGACGACGCCGCAGACGGCTCCGGTGGTCTCATCGACCTCGGGCGCTAGGCCGTTGGCAGGTTCGGGCTCCGCGACTGGTTCTCCGGCGCAGCCAGCCATGATCAACGCGGCCATGATGGCGACGACACTCCACTTCATCGATTCGGCAAGCCCCATACCGGTCTTGGGGCTTTTCCTTCGACGGCTGCTCAGAAGGGGTCGGGATCGCCCTTGACGAACGAGTACCCTTCGGGCAATGGCGCGATGTAACTGGTGGTCTGGAACACCTCGAAGCTCTGGCCTACGGCCACTTGGCCTTCGCCGGCGGCCATGAAGACAAAGAAGTCATCCAGGCCGCTATACGGGATGCGGTCAGGGAAGACGCTCTCGTCGCCCCCGACGGCGGTGACGTCCAACCGGGCGATCATGGGTTCCTCTCCGGAGAAGCTGCCCCAGTTGTGGCCTGCACCCACTCGATCATAGTAGCTGACGGTCAGGCCCATGGTGTTGGCGGTGCCTGCAAGGCTGGCCTCCCAGGTCAGTTCGATGTTGATGGTGGCCCAGTTGGCATCGATGGCGGTGACATATTCCCGGTTGTCCACGAGACTGGACAGTTCCTTCAGGCAGCCGCCGGGGCAGGTACCCGTGGGGTCGATGCGGGTGTAGTCGTTGACGCAGGTGCTGCTGACGGCGAAATTGTAGGCGCACTGGAAGTACCCCTCGAACTTCTCCCGGACCACGAAGGGTTGCTGGTCGAACAATTGGTCGATCTGGACCCGCACCAGTTCTGGCGTCACGCCGGCCTCCACTTGGACACTGGACTGGGCTTCGGTGAAGAACTGCTTGGACACCGTCACGAAGTACGTGCCGGGGTCGATGCGGTTGAAGATGAACAGGCCATCCGCGTCACTGGTGGTCTCCAGCTGTTCGCCGGCACCCTGCACGATGACGTGGGCGCCTTCGATGGGCGTGATGGCTTGATCGACCACCAGTCCACGGATGGCGCCGGTGGTCTCGTCGACTTCGATCCGGCCCTGGCCAAGATCGTTGGTGGCTTCGTCGGCGGGGGCTTTTTCAGCACAACCCGCCAAGAGCAGTAGCACCATCAGACCAAGGACTTGCACGCGCATCGAGAGCGCAGCCACACCCGAGGACATAATGGTTGCTTGCGAGCTCAGTACGGCAGGGGGTCCCCGGCCACGATGGACCACTCGTTGGGGGCGGGCAGGTAGTAGAACACGTGGAGGTACGTGGTGAAGGACTGATCCAGCGCAAACCCTGGGGGAACACACCAGATGGCGCACACGGCACCGTCTGGGGAACGGACACTGATGTAGTACGACATTTGGGCCAAACCGTCTGCCGGGAGGGGGCCCATGGGACCGTCTCCTTCCTGGGCCGTCGGGTGCATCTCGCCCTCGTCCAATTGGAAACGCATGGGGTTGCCACTGGCGACGCTGGCGAACCAGTGGTTCGTGTTGCGTTCCGGCTTGTAGGTGCTGACACTCAGGCCCATGTTCTCGCTGGTGCCTTGAGCGGTGGATTCCCAGGTCATCTCGAAGACCATGGTCTGCCAGCCACCGTCGATGTCGGCGTGGAAGTCACGGTTCTGGTCAAGCATGATGCCGTAGTCGTCCAGATCGACGACGCCCTGTGCATGGCAAGGGCTGGAAGAGTAGAGGTAGCCGGGGAAGTTGGCTTGGCTGCATTGGAAGAACCCTTCTTGCTTGATCGGCGTGACGAAGGGATCGCCCGGGTAGATGCGGACCAATTGGACGCTCAGGATGTCCGGCTTGGCGACGCCTGCTTCGACGGTGGCGCTGAACTGGACCTCCGTGTGCAATGGGGCGCTGGCCATGAGGAAGTATACGCCGGGGGGCACCTTGCTGAACCCAAAGCGACCCGTCTCATCGGACGTGGTCTCTTCATCGCCGCCGTTGGCGTTGAGGATGACCGTCGCTCCGGGGACTGGATTGAACGTGTCGTCCACGACGACGCCACGGATGACGCCCGTCTCGCTGTCGCTCTCCAGTTGCTTGTCTTGGAAGCTGTCCTGCACGGGGGCCGGAGCCGCCGAGTTGGCACACCCGGCCAAGAGGACCATGACTGTCAGTGCCGTCCACATCACACGCATGGTGGGCAGACCACCTCAGCGGTTCATCAGCCTTTGCACCCCGCACCCCCCTGTTGAGGCACCCCTCCGGGAAGTCTACGGGGCCGGGTACATGTGGCGGTCTTCGTAGGTCCAGCCATCCACGGGGACCCAGTTGTGGAACGTGGTGGTGATGATCTGGAATTGCACGTTGAACGCGTAATCCACGTCCTCGACGCTGTCCTGGAACGGCAAGAAGCCACGCACGGCATACGGCTGGTCAAGGGCCGGCCAGGCGGTCTCGTTGCGGTCAAGGCGCCCGATGGAGTAGCCCTCGGTGCCTTCGTGGCTGAGGTAATCCGTGTCGGAGCAATCGCACAGGTTGTCGATCGGGGTGGACGAGATAGTGAACCAGAAGGTCCCCGTGACGTCATCGTCGAAGAAACCCTCTTGGATGATGGAGGTCGCCGAGGCTTCCAGGTCGTAGTACTCGGTGTTGATGTTGTTCTGCACGCCACGTGGGACGCCAGGGACCCCGGCATCGTGGGCGGTGCGGATGACCCAGTCGCAACTGTCGGTCTGGACCCAGATCGCGTAGCCGCACTCGTAGAAGCCATCGAACGTCTTGGCATCGAAGAACGGGTCCACGCCCGGCAGGCGGGCCATCTGGATGCGTACGCCCGTGGTGACCTTGCCGGCATTCACGACGAAGCTGCTTTGGACGTCGGTGAACCCTGGCTTGGTGACCAAAAGGAAGTACGTCGAGGGTTCCAGTTCGCTGAACACGAAACTACCGGTCTCGTCAGTGACGACCTCGTCACCGGTGCTTAGCAAGACCCGGACATCGGCCAGGGGCGTGATGGCGGAATCCACCACGACGCCACTGACGCCTCCGGTGGTGTCCGTGACGATGACCTCGGGGCCTTCGTTGGTCGCTTCCGGTGCATCGGAGCAGCCCGCGAGGAGGGTGGCGGTGAGCAAGATGGCCAGAGACCAGGCGCGCATGCGCTTTGACCTGCACTCAGGGTCAAAGCGGTTGCGGTGCTCAGAGAGCAAGATACGGGCATGAAGACGAAACCTCGACGGGGCTCCTTGCCCTGAGACTGCCGCATGGATGCAAGGTTCCCGCGCCAAAGGCAGTCCATCCGGCCTATCCTATCCTCGGGGCTATTAGTCCCGCGGAGATTCTGGGCACCGTGAGCCCGGAGGAGACGCTGGATCTGGAGGCGTTCGCCCACATCGTCGCTCACGATCTGAGCGCCCCCATCCGGGGCCTCTCCATCCACTTGAAGCTCCTGGCCCAAGAAGTCCAACAGGGGGACGCCGAGCAAGCCGGGGAGCGCATGACACTCCTACAGCAGCGCCTTCGCCGCATGGATGAGATGCTCCGCCGCATCCGCCACTTCTCCAAGATCCACGTGGCCGGGGAGAACAGACCACTCGTCGATCTGGAGGCCTTGGTCGCGGAAGCCCTCGACACCATCGAGGCAGACGACGCCCACATCGATTGCATCGGCCGCGGCAAGGTGCTGGGCCCTTCCTTGCTGGTGTTGGCGGTCCTCCAGGAACTGATCAGGAACGCCTTGGAGCACCACGACCGGGATGCGCGCATCCAGATCGACATCACAGACGGGCGGCTGAGCATCACAGATGACGGCCCCGGCCTGCCAGCGCCCCCTGAAGAGATGCTGGCGGTCTTCTCCACCAGTGGCGGCCGCGTCCTGGATGGAGGGGGCAGCGGCCTCGCCCTGAGCCGCTACATCGCTCGCCACTTGGGCGGCGAATTGGTCCTCATGTCCCCAGTGGCTGACGGACGAGGCGTGCGCGCCACCCTTCTCTTGCCGGTCGCCTGAGCGACCCTTTGCGGCCCCCAGCCACCCCCTTGTGATCGTTGAGCCGTACGGCTGCGTCCGCCGAAGTTGTGTGTCACCCATGCGATGAACAACGACTCATCGCGTCTGGTGCATCACCTCTGCTTGTCTCCGGAGTCTAACGCTCCGGGGCCTGGAGAGGACCCACATGGACATCATCAGACCAACCACCAACGTCACCTTGGGTGGCACCCGCCAAGGGAGCCACCACCGCCAGCACATCCTGAACCTGATCCGCGGCGACCCCGGCATCCACCTGCGCCGCCTGGCCCACATCGTCGGCCTGTCCTGGAACACCACCCTGCACCACGTCAACCGGCTTGACGCCGCCGGCCTCATCTCCATCAAGAAGGTGCAGGGCAAGGTCTGTGCCTTCGACCGCTCCCGTGGAGCCCTGGAATCCAAGACCGGCACCGCGCTGTTGCGCGACCCCCGCAACGCCTCGGTGGCACGTTTCGTCGTGGACCACCCCGGCGCCCACCAACGCGCGGTCTGTGCCGCCACCGAACTGGCCC
>JBFGSX010000064.1:0-8158 GCA_041566495.1 Thermoplasmatota archaeon | reverse complement strand
GCCGTAGACCGCTCGGCGAGCCCAATCTGGATCCGCCGACGACTCCGGAGGCGGAGATCCCGGAGCATCTGGACCGTCGGAGTCGCCGCCGAGACAGCCGGCAAGCAGAGCGGTGACCATGAGCCAAGGAAGGAGTCGCATGGTGGGGCAGCCGCGGGGGCAGGTAAGGCATTGACCTGCGCAAACGACGGGAGCCCTGCTGGCGCGGTAGTGGCCGGGGGAGTACCCCGGGTGCCGTCGCGCTGAAATACAGGCCGGAAGTGGCCGCAGCATGGGCGAAGTCCTGATCAAATACCGCGTCATGCCCGACGGCGTCGAAGTCGACCTGGGCAACCTGGAGACCGAACTCAAGGCTGCCATGCCTGCGTTCGCCAAGCTGCAGGCCTCCGAGCAGAAGCCCTTCGCATTCGGCATGAAGTGCATCGAGGCGACCATCGTTGTCCAAGACGACGAAGGCAACAGCGACAAACTCGAGGAAGCCGTCAGCGGCCTGGAAGGCGTCCAAGGCGTCGAACTCCTCGAAATGGGCCGCCTGTAAGGCTGTCTGCATCATCCTTCTCCTCTCTATCCCCCTTTGAGATGATTCCGATAGGAATCATGTGTGCGTTCCCTGACTGAAACCCTATTAGTGGAGGCCCTGGTCGGTCGGATTGTGAGCGATTTCGTCTTCTCGAGCGAATCGGTGAGCGAAGGCCATCCCGACAAGGTAGCGGACCAGATCAGCGACGCCGTCCTGGATGCCATGCTACGGGCAGACCCCATGAGCCGCGTCGCCTGCGAGACCTTCGTCACGGCACACCGCATCATGCTCGGCGGCGAGATCACGTGCGCCGGCTTTGACGATATCGACATCCCCGCCATCATCCGGCGCACCGTCGACCGCATCGGCTACAACAACGACGACGAAGGCATGTGGAACGGCGCCGCCATGACGCCGCTACTCGACCTGGTACCCCAATCCCCTGACATCGCCCAAGGCACCAGCACCCGCCGCGACCAAAAGATCGGCGCGGGCGACCAAGGCATGATGTTCGGCTACGCCCAACGCAACACCTGGGAAGCGGACGACGACTTCATGCCAGTGCCCATCAGCCTGGCCCACGCCCTGACCCGCCGCACCGCAGAAGTGCGCCACAACGGGACCCTTGGCTACATCCGGCCAGACAACAAGAGCCAGGTCAGCGTGCGCTTCCAAGAAGATGGCACCCCCATCGCAGTGGACGCCGTGGTCCTGGCCGCCCAACACGACCCAGACGTGGATGCCGAGACCCTGCAGGCCGACATCAAGGAACAGGTCATTCACCGCATCATCCCCGAAGAACTGCTGCACGACGGCACCCAGTACTTCATCAACCACACCGGCAAGTTCGTGCTCGGCGGCCCCGCCGCGGACACCGGATTGACCGGTCGCAAGATCATCGTCGACACGTACGGTGGCTGGGCCCCCCACGGTGGCGGGGCCTTCAGTGGCAAAGACTGTGTCAAAGTGGACCGGAGCGCCGCGTACTACGCCCGCTTCGCCGCCAAGAACCTGGTCGCGGCCGGCGTGGCTGACAAGCTACAGATCCAGGTCGCCTACTCCATCGGGAGCCTGCAGCCGGTGAGTTACCACGTCGAGACATTCGGCACGGGCCAGATCTCCGATGCGGCCATCGTGGACCTGCTGAAGACAGACTTCAGCTTCGCCCCCGGCGACATCATCGAAGAATTGGACCTGCGCCGCCCCATCTTCGAGCCCACCGCCGCATACGGTCACTTCGGCCGCCGCGACGTGGAACTGCCATGGGAGCAGTTGACAAAGGTGGACAAGTTGATGGAACAGACCAGTGGCCTGGCCTGAATCAGCGACGCCTGAGCGCAAACGCACCCAATAGCGTCAGTAGCAGCGGCAGCGCCGGGCCGGGGCTCTGCTTGTCAGTGGTGGCCTCGTAGACCTGCTCGGGTTGGTCCCCCGGGCACGCCACCATGCAGGCAGGGGCGGGCTCAGCCTGAGGAACGCCCGCGGGCTGCGCCGGTGCGGGTTCGGGCTCGGCCTCCGGTTCGACCTCATCCACCGGCTCTGCCGGCTCGGTAGGTTCCTCTTCGACGGTCTCATTCTGCGAGTCTGCCACCGGCTCTTCAACGGGGGGCACCCCGATGCCGTAGCCGAACGTGTAGGGGTCGACCGCGTCAAGGCGATCCGGTTGGTAGCCGACGCCGCCGTTCTCTTGGTAGTTGTTGTGGAACCATTCGTCTGCACGAGCGGAGGCAGCCTTCCAGCCGTCGATGCCATTGAGCAGTTCCCGGGAGATGTAGGCGTCCATGGCCCCCGCATCTTCCTTGGCGGCCAATTGCTGGCTGTCCCCGTCCGTCGTGTCTGCGATGAGGCGGCCATCCCGGTGGACCTCGACCCACCAGCCAACGGTCTCGTTGGCGGCGGTGCGCTCGGACCAGACGAAGTGGACTTGGACCTGGGTCCGGTTGGCGGCGTCGTACAGTTCGACGCGGAATCGTTGCGTGGCGGGGGTTCCAAGGCCATCTGGGGACTCGGAGCCGCTGCCCAGGCTGACATCGGCCGCGTGGGGGTCGTTGACGGTGATGCCCAGGTGCATGTAGTTGCAGACGGAGCCACCTTCGCCGACGCGGATCTCGAGGATGTCCATGCCGCCGTTCAAGTTGGCAGGGGTGTCGTAGCTGTCGTTGGCCTCATCCGAAGCCCAGACGAAGACGCCAGGGCATTCGGTCGCCGCCGCGTGGGGGGCAGCGAAGGCCATCAGGAGCAGGGTCGTGGCAAGCACAAGCAAGCGCATGGCTCCCAGACGCCTTTGCAGCCTACTTAACGCAACCTGTCACGACGTTGGAATATCGAGGCTACTTGCGGCGAGCGATCACGATGATTGCAAGGACCAACAGCGGGAAGGCGATCGCAGGACTCTCCTTACCCGGGATATCAGCATCCAGCGGGGTATCTGTGTCGTTGCCTTCGGTGAGATCCTCAGGAACTTCGGTCTCGTTGCCCCCGACGTCCTCGGCCCAAAGGTCGATGCCGTACGTGCCGACGAAACCGTCCAACGTGTAAGTGAACGAGAAGTGACAAGCGATGGGCGTGACGTTCTGGTCAATGCAGACGTGGCGGGGCAGGGTCTCGTTCAGAGTGCCGTTGTCCGCCCATGCAAGGATTGGTTCGCCGTTGACGGTGACGTTCAGGGACAAGTTGCCCTCGACGACATTGCCCGTAAATTGCAGCCCGCTTTCGCCAGTCCAGTTGTACTGGAAGACGCCTGTCGTGGCGTTGGTGGCCTCGACGAGGAAAGGCAGGTCGGTGATGTTCTGGTAGCTGATGATGACGTCGGGTTCATCAGCGGGCAGGACGAAATCAAGTCCGAAGCCACTGTCCGGGGCGCGGTCGGTGCCGATGGTGCCGCTGCTGTAGAACACCTTGGAGTTGGCGTACAGTTCGGTGATGGCATCCCCGGCTACCGGGGCCCCGATGGCGTCAAAGGGTACCACGAGGACCAGGATGCTGTCTTTGGTGGGGTCGATGAATGCTTCTGTAGCCACGCCACCTGGAGTGACCGTCGGGGGCGCAGGGCCCACGATTTCGGCCGATGCTTGGTAAGCCGTCTCGCCGGATTTGAAGTTGAACGTGTACTCGTACTGGGTCGTGGGGTTGCCGCCGACCTGGCCGCCGCGCATCTGCTGGGCCGCCTCGAGCCTCAACTCAAGGCCTATTTCCGTGGCCGTGACCCAGCCCTTGATCAGGTCGACCGATTTGACCAACTCCTCAGCGTCGGGAGCGCCTCCGGTGAGCTTGTGATCTCCAGCAGGATCCTCGATCTCCGGGGCATCGGAGGTGCCTGCTTGGGCGAAGGAGGCTGCAGAGAGCAGGAGCATCAGGGTGATCAGGGCCACACGCATGAGGGCTTGACGACCCCAGGGCTACTTGAAATTGACGTCGGCGCACAAGCCCCGGCTCGCCAGCCGCGCAAGCGCGGCAGGCTCGGGACCGATCACTCGTCGACGTCGTCGCCGAATAACCTGTCGACCATCCACTGCGCATCGAAGGGCTTCAGATCAGGATAATCCTGACCGACGCCGATGAACAACAGCGGCTTGTTGATGGTGTAAGCGACCGACAACGCGGCGCCACCCTTGGCATCCACGTCGACCTTCGTCAGGATGGCGCCGTTGATGTCCACGACCTCGTCGAATTTGCGGGCCTGCTCCACGGCGTCGTTACCGGCGAGGCTGTCGCCCACGAAGACCACGAGGTCCGGGTTGGCGACGCGACGGATCTTGTCCATCTCATCCATGAGATTGGTGTTGGTCTGCATGCGGCCAGCGGTGTCCAGCAGGACCACGTCCTTGTGGCGAGCCTTGGCGTGCTCGATGGCGTCGTAGGCGACGGCTGCAGGGTCGGCGCCAGCGGAGTGCTTGATGACCTTGACGCCGAGCTTGTCGCCGTGTTGGCTCAGTTGCTCGATGGCGCCGGCACGGAACGTGTCACCTGCGGCGAGGACCGGGCTGAGGCCCTGTTCCTTGAGGCGCCAGGCGATGCGGCCGATGCTGGTGGTCTTGCCGGTGCCGTTGACACCCACGAACATGACCACCACGGGCTTCTTGCCACTGGCCAGTTTCTCGCGCACGAACTCGTCGAAGTTGAACGAACCGATGTTGAGGACGCGACGGACCGCCGTCCGCAGAACCTTCTCGACGACCTCAGTGGCGCTGCGCCCGGAAACGCTCATGGAGAGCAATTGTTCCTTGACGTTGGCCTTGATGGCCTCGATGACGGGCAAAGCGACGTCGGATTCGAGCAGGCCGATCTCGAGTTCCCAAAGGATGTCTTCCAGGGTCTCCTCGTTGATCGTGTAGCGGCTGACCTTGGCGCCGCTGGTCTGGACCACCGTCTCGACTTCCTTCTGGATCTCGATGGCTTCCTCGAGTTCTCGGGCCAGGCGGGCTTCGATCTCTTCGTCGGTGAATTGTTTGCGACCAAGGACCGGCGCCTTGGTTTCGGCCGGCTTGGCCTGCTCGACGGGCTTGGTTTCCGTGACAGGGGCGCTCACGGAGGGGGCCGGGGTAGGTGCGGCGGGCTCGGGGGTTGGCTGGGCCGGCTCCGGAACAGGCTGCGGCTCGGCTGCAGGCTCAGGCGCCGGAGCATGGGCAGGCTCAGGCGTAGGTTCCGGAGCAGGGGCAGGCTCAGGCGTAGGTTCCGGAGCAGGGGCAGGCTCAGGCGTCGGCTCGGGGACAGGCACCGGCGTGGGCTCTGCCGTGGGCTCAGGAGCAGCCTCCGGCGCTGGTTCGGGGGCCGGTGCAGGGACCGGCTCAGCCACCGACTCGGGAGCGGGCTCGGTGACGGTGCCCATCTCGGCGGCCAGTTCGGCCTCCAACTCAGCATCCAATTGCGCCTCGAGTTCGTCCTCGAGACGAGCGGAGACGCCCTTCAGGCGATCCTTGAGCGATTTGAACATAGGCGTGCGACACGGCCCCGCTTCAAAGGGGTGACGGGGAAGGGCCCCTTCAGAACATCAGCAAGGACGAGAAATACGCCCCCACGACGAAGGCGGAGGCCGCGACGAGATCGAAGACGCGCAGGTGGACGGGGACATGTGAGGACACATGCCAACAAAGGCCGCCTCAAGGCAAGGGAAGCTTGGCGAACAAGCGGAACGTCGGGCGTGGCCCGAAGCCCAATGGAGTGCAGGCACCGGGAATCGAACCCGGGCAGGTAGCTTGGGAAGCTACCGTCATACCATTAGACCATGCCTGCGGTCAGGCAGGAGCCGATTGAAGTTGCTGAGCAAGACGCTGCGCCATGCTGGCAAGACGCTGCGCTTCCTGGGTCTTCTGGGTCAACAATCCTTCGGCTTCCTGCGCCCGCGCTTCAAGGGCAGCCTTGGCGCCGTCCAGGTCCATGTCGGCAGCGTAACCGCGGCCGATGGGGTTGACGACGGCGCGTTCGCTGGTGATGCGCGCGCGGACGTGGACACCACCGCCGATCGGGACAAGAGTCTCCTGATCGCCGGTGGTCTCCTGCAGTGCTTCTAGGGTAGCAATGGCACGGCGCAGGTCGAGGGCTTGCTCTTCGATGCGACCCAGCTGGCCGTCCACTTGTTGGAGCGCCTGCTGGACCGCTTCGAATTGAGCCATCAGGTCCTGGCCTTCAGCCATGTTATCCCTGGAGGCGCTTCTGCGTGATGGCGTCGGCTTCCTCGGTCTTGATGGCCGTGACCGAGGTCAGGGAAATCAGACGGCGAGGGGTGCCGTGGCGGCTGCCGAGTTCGGCGTAGGTTGCTTCGCGGGCGGCGGCGTCGTCGGAGCCGATGACCTCCAGCTGGAAGTGCTGGCGGTTGCGGCCCATCTGAAAGTCGCCTTCGACGCGGAATGCTTGCTTGCTCATTTTGTTCACTCCAGGAATCCGAGGGCCTCTTCGATGCGGCCCAGTTCGATGCCGGTCGTCCGGCTTCCGCAGGCGGCGCCTGCGGCGTTGGCCGCCATGCCGGCGCCCACCAGCCCGTGACCGTGGTTGACGGTCCCGATGGCTGCGGGTGCATGCAGGCGGTCCGAGATGAATCTTCGTTCGGTGTCTGTGGTCAGGGGGTGGACAAGGACGCCCTTGTTGAGGGCGACGCCGGCGGTGCCGACTGTCGGCACGCCTCCGATGTCCGCGGTGGCCACTTCGACGCCGAGGGTCTTGCTGATGCCAGCCATCGCCTTCTTGGAAAGGTCAGGGTGGCAGAGTGCGCCTTTGTCGTTGCAGAGGATGTTGTTACCGGCAGCGTTGAGGCGGCTGGACTCGAGGCGGTAGACCGGAAGACCGGTCTTCTCGAGGATCGCGACCTCTGCGTTGCTGGCCATGTCTGCTACGACCCAGCCGTTCTCATTCCCGGCGACGAGGCTCCCGATGAGGGTGCTGCCGCCGATGGTCAGTTCGATGGGTTCCAACTGGAATGCCTCGCGGAGGTCACTCACGTTGTTCTCCGTCAGACCCGGGGGTAGGAGAAGGTGGGAGGAGGTGACTCGCACATAGACCCCGACATTGGGGTTCCCGTACGGGTCTAGTCGTTTGAACAAAGGCTCACTCTTCAGAGTCGTCGTGGACAGCATGGGCCATCTCACGGGCAGCCTCAATCCAAGGCATGACCGCGTCGACGTCCTTGCCGAGGGCGGCCGCGACAGCCGCTGGGTCCGCGTGGGCGAGGTCGCCCACGGTCTCGACTTCGATCTTCTCGAGCTTTTCGGCGGTAGCAGGACCGATACCGGCGACTTCGGTGACCGGCTTGCCGGCGTCCTCGGAGTCGTGGTGGTCGTGCTCTTCGTCCATGCCCATCGGAGCGAGGACCGGCGTTTCCGCGGCCTTCTCTTGGCGCTCCTGGATCTTCTCACGGATGGAGCCAGTGCTGTCGGAATCGGACAGCGTGACCTCGACCACACCATCGCTGAAGCGGGTGGCGCGGATGCGGATCTTGCTGGGGATCGTGTACTTACCGCGGCTCCACAGGGTCTCGTTGACTTCGCCGGCGAGCCAGATGTGGTCGCTCTTCATGTGGCGGGTCAGGAAGTTGCGGACGTCGCGGACGGCGCGGTCAGCGCGCTTGCTGCGCGTGCCGTGGTGGGCCTTGCGCAGGGGGATCGTGTAAATGCGTTCGAGTTCGGTAACAGGTTCAGCCATGTTCACACCTCTATTGCTTCAACGTGTTCTTCCGCCAGTTGCGGCGCTTCGGGTGGCTGACGAACCGGCGGCTCGTGCGCTGGATGATCCAGGCCGGGACACGGCGGTTGCTCTTCGACGCCCGTAGTAGGCGTAGTTTCTTTGCGATGGGCTTCTTGGATGCCATGTCTCGTCCTCTTCGTTGACTTATTTGCGAGTGATCTTGGTTTCCCGGTCTTGCGGAGTCAGTTGCGCCAGGACCTGGCGCAAATCGTCGTCCGTGAGACGCCGAGCAAGCTTGCCCGATTGTGCCAGGGCGATGAGTTGCCTCACCACCCCGTCATGGAATTCGGGCCGGCTCATGCGGATGCGGGTGAGGCGCTCGCGTGCCTCGGGTTCCAGGATCTGCAGCAAGAGCCGCTCGACGGCGGCTTCCTGCTCCGCGGCCTGGGCCGCTTCGTTCGTGGGTTGCTTTTGAGCGGCGTCCTGGCGAGCCTGGAGTTCCTGCAACTTCCGTTGCCGGAT
>JBFGSX010000063.1:0-8170 GCA_041566495.1 Thermoplasmatota archaeon | reverse complement strand
CGAGTAGTGGGTCAGTTCGTAGATGCGGGCCGGCAAGTGGCGGTAGCTGAGGGTGCTGCGCCCCATGGTGAGGTACATGCCAAAGCACGCGGCGAAGCGCAGGAAGAGTTCCTTCTCGTCCGACTTGATGCGGTACTGGCGGGCCGGGAACTTGTTGAGGTACTTGTTCAAGGCCGGGTGGTTGACATCGTACATGATCGGCGTCTCGATCTGCATCGCACCCGATTCCTGACTGACCCGGTTGATCTTGGATTCAAGCAGGCGCTTGATGAGTTGGCCCTTGGGGAACCAGCGCATGTTGCCGGTGTCCGAGCCAGGCTCGTAGTCCACCAGTTCCATGTTCTGCATCATCTGGATGTGGGCGGGTTCCTTGCCGCCACTGCGGCTTCCCTTGGCTTCGTACTCGTAGAATTGCTTGAGGCCGGCGTGGCCCTTGAAGTCGAATTCGTCGGCCTCAGTCAGAGAGCCGTCAGGGCTGAGGATGTACCAGGCGGACTTGAGGTTCTTCTCGGCCTTGACCGCCTCGTTGTCCTCTTCGGCTTCTTCGCCATCCTCTTCGCCCGGTAGCACGTGGCGGCTCAGTTCGGCCAGGGGGTGCCCCTTGACCTTGATGTTGAAGCCCTTGTACCATCCGAAGGGGCTGCGCTTGACCTCTGCGAAGTCGCCGGCGATCTCCTCTTCCAACATCGGCAGCGCCTTGGCGCCACTGGCGGGCTTGGCCAGGTCGGTGCTCAGGTGGGCGTACGGGTACAGCATCACCTTGTCGACCTTGACCTGGGCCGCGACCTCGCGGATCTCCTTGGCGGCCTTGCGGACGGCGGCTTTGAGGTCCTCTTCGTCCACGGACTCGACCGTGATGAAGACGGCGAGGGCATCCTCGAGGCGTCCGGTCTTTTCGTCATCGCTCAGCTCGGGGGCTGTCTTGAGGGCCTTCTTGGTGGCCTCGTATTCGATGAAGTCGGAGTGGAGAAGCAGGAGCTTCATAGCAAGCCGGCGACCCCCGGGACCCTGATAAGGAGTGCCGCCCAGAACATGTGTGCGCCCCCTCCAGAAACTCTACAAGCATGGAGACGCGGTCTGCCATCATGCGCTTCTGGGTCCTGCTGTTGTTGCTGCCGCTCAGCGGGTGCTTGGTGGAGTCAGGCGAGGAGATTCCTCCGAGGTGGCCGGATGACCCCGCCATCCACCCAGGCATGCGCTTGTACTTCGTCTACCCAGACCATTACTCGCAGTGCACGGCGGGTTTCATGTTCGCTTCACCAGACAACCAGACGTTGTTCTTGTCGGTGAGTGCCCACTGTCTGCACAGTGATGGCCGCGTCAAGGTCGGAGACCCCGTGTACGGAGGAATCCCCACGGACCTCACCAGACCCATCGGGTCGGTCGCTTTCGATGGTTGGTCCGGCGAGCAGACCCTGGCCCGGGATTTTGCGCTCGTCAAGATCTCGAACCGTGAAGGCGTCCGTGAGAACGCCAATCCTGCCGTCGCACACTGGGGCGGCCCATTGGACATTGCCAGCAGCCAACAAGCCACTCCTGGGACGCGGGTGGCAGCGTATGGCAACTCCGCGAACCGAGAGAACCCCAGCGATAATCCGACCCTGGGTCGCTTGGTCCTGACCCTGGGCGGAACGGTCCGAGTGGATCTAGACCGCCACGCTATCCAAGGGGATTCAGGGGGCCCGTTGTTGACGTGGGACGGCCACGCATTGGGCATCCTGCACGGCGGCGAGATCTACAGTACACCCGTTGGTCAGACCGAGTTCGACGTGTTCACCCCGCTCGATCGAGCCATCACCATGCTACGGAGTGAAGGCGCCGCGGGCGTGCGAGATGCGACGCTGGTGACGTGGCCATCCTGGAACGGCCCCGGCAGCCCCCTGTAGGCCCGGTGGGCACCCTTGACCCGCGCCGGCACCGGCCATGGAAATGGGGCTCAACGCCCTATTTTGGACGCTTCAAAAAGCGCCGCGATAGGCTCTCCTTCATCAGCGTTGCCCAGACTGTCTTAAGCCTCCATGCTCGGCATCCGGTTCTGTGCGCATCGGCCTCGTGCTCGGCGGAGACCCCCCGACACCGCATGACCTGAAGCTCCTGGACGCCTGCGAGAAAGTCGTAGCCTCCGACGGCGGAGCGCACGTTTTGCTGAAAGCGGAGCGCCCCCCGGACATCATCGTCGGGGATTTGGACTCCTTGTCTCCGGACGATTTCAAGTGGGCGGATGCCCTTGACATCCCGATCGAACGCCACCCCGTCCAGAAGGACGAGACCGATGGCGAACTCGCATTGGAGCGCGCCTTGCAGATGGGCGCCACCAAGATCATGATCCTAGGCGGTCACGGTGGCCGCACGGCGATGTTCCTGGGCAACCTGAAGTTGCTGCGCTCCTGCCACGACCGCAGCATCGATGCTGTGATGATCGGCAACGGGGAGTCGATCCGCTTCTTGAGCCCTGGGGGCGAACTGAACCTCGCCGGGCGCACGAACGCGACCCTCAACATCTTGCCTGTGGGAGGCGACGCTGTCGTCAGCATCGCCGGCACCAAGTGGGAAGCTGTGGAGACCAAGATCCCCCAGTTCTCCGCGCGTGGACTCAGCAATCAGATCCTGCAGGATGGCGCCCGCGTCCGCTGCCATGAGGGCACGGTCGTCGTGGTCGTCGAACAGCCAGAGAGCTGAGCCTTAGACCGGGCGGTCGAAGCGGCTGCTCGTGACCCCTTGGATGATGTCTGCGGCGTAGACCACGCCATCCTTGACGGCCACGTCGAAGACCATGGGCGCGCCGTCCAGATCGAAGCCGATGCAACAGTCCTCCGGAGGCGCGATGGCGTTCTCCGGCAAGGGCATGATGTAGCCGAATGCTTGTGGGTCGGCGCGGGCTTCTGCCGTGCGCAGGTCCACCGCCCAGACCCCGCCATGGTAGTGGCTGACGTAGACGAAGCCGGCCTCTTGGCGGAAGAAGTGGACGCTCAAGCCCAGGTCTCCTGCGGCGGCACCTCCCGGGTTGCGCCAGGCCCCCACGTACTCCGGCTGGGCCGTCATGGGGGGCGATGAGAGGGTCTCGGTGGCGTCGAGGATCCAGATCGGACTGGGAATGACCTGGTTACTGGGCTCGAATGTCTCGCTGCCCACGACCACGATGAGCCGCCCGTCGTGCCGTTCGGCGGTGATGCTGTGGGTGTAGTGTTTGTGGCTGGTGTCCTCAGGGGGCATGAAGCGCCCGATCATCAACGGTGCAGAGGGTTGGCTGATGTCCAGGATCTTGGCGCCATCGTAAGCGTACGCCACCAGCAGCAACGGGGTGCCCGTCTCGGGGTCCAGGTAGAAGTTCATGTCATGCCCGTACACCGCGCGCAGAGCGTAGGTCTGGGGGTTGCCCTGCTCTTCACCCACGACGTAGTCGACCGCGTCCACGAAGGCCGCCTCGTCCGCGGTGACGTACTTGCCCACGAGGGTGAAGCCTGTCTCGTCATAGCGCAGGATGTTGATGCCCAAGGCGAGACTGAAGACGTATTGGGTGCCATCGATGACCCCAGTGGAGATGGTGTGGCTACCGAAGTCCTGGGGGTCTTCCCAGAAGGCGACCGGTAGGGGCATGGTGGGGTCACGGATATCCAGAGCCTGGACGCCGGGCTTGATGCCACCCCCTTCAAAGCCCAAGAACAACGTCTTGCCGTCTCCCGAGAACGCGATGGTGCGGTCGCCATTGACCGCGACTTGAGCATCCCAGAAACTGAGATGCGCCATGGCACTGGGGTCGCTGATGTCGAAGAGGTGGACCCCTTGTTGGCCCCCGTCACGGTGAGCGCCATTGACCGCCACGGCCAGCAGGTCCCCGTTGATGTCCACGGCGTGGGCGCCGACGGGCATCTCTTCACTCCACCCGAAGCGCTGCAGGTCGTCGCTGTCCAGCAAGGTGGCGTTGCGGGCGAACAAGTGCTGCAAGGGATCGCGGTGGTCGTGGCCGCCGTGTTCCTCCGGGATGGGATTGTCAGGGCTGGTGAACCGGGTCTCCGGGGCTTGAGGCTGATCAAGAGGGGCACTGGCACATCCTGCCAGGACGACCAGGAAGACCACGAGGGCCGCACGCTTCATGCGGTTCACGTGGGTTCGGCGTTGATGGGGCTTGCGGTCGCCGCTTCGCTGCGCAGCGCCGACAGGATGATGGCGGTGCCCACGACCATGCCGAGGGCGCTCACCGCGTAAGAGGCGGCCAAGGGGGCCACCCGCAGCACCAGGGCCGCTGAGCCAGACCCCGTCAATACCCCCAACGCCACGGCCCCATGGTAGGCGCCGAGCCCCCGCCCTGCAGACCGCGGGTGTGCGGCGGCGGTGATGCATGGAAGCGTCGCTTGCACCATGGCGAAGGTCACGCCCATGACGAGGCCCAGCGCCAACAGAAGTGGGTAGAACTCTGGCCGCCACCACAAGATCGTGCAGGCCATGGCAGGGACCGTGACGACCCGCACCAACAAGCCCCAGCGGGCCACAGGCAGTTCGCCGCTGCGCCGCAACAAGGGCAGCGCCATCTTGTAGCCAATGGGGATCGAAAGATGGGAGGGCACTTGGGCCAGTAGGACCAACGCGACCGAGAGCCCCAGGTCCGCGGCGAGCACCCCGGAAAAGGAGCTGTTGAACGTCGTCGTACCCAGGAACGCGATGGCGACACCAAGCGCCAGTTTCCGATGGGGCCCAGGGGTGCGTGGGAACCGCATGCGGGCCCGCAATCGCAGGGGGGACCAGACCGGGCGTTCCATGCGCAGTTGCTCTTGGGGCTGGGGGTCCCATTCGGAGACGTGCTTGGGGACGAACGGCATGATGGTCTTCCAAGCCACCAACGCCGCCGCCACGCACAAGACCGCGGCGCCGACGAACACGCCGGGCGCCAGTAGTTCACCGAGGAAGGACCACGCAATGACTCCGAACAACCCGATCATGTAGGAGCTAGACATGACGAGATTGAGCCGGGACGTCATGGTGCCCCAGTCGGCGCGGCCTTGACCTTCTAGGATCAGCCGCCCCGCGGCGGAGGCCGTGGCGCCACCAAACGCGGTGAAGACCGCTGCGGCCAAGAGGTACAATGGCCAGGGTGGGAACGTGGCGAGCGCGACGAGAGCGATGCCTGCCAGAGCGAAGCCCGCCGTGGCCAAGCGCCTACGCCCCCGGCCGCTCTCCATGATGGTGCCCCACATGTAGCTCGCGGGCACGCCGGCGAGGTTCATGGCGACCACGACCATGGCGGCGCCCCAGGCAGGCAAGCCGTACGAGGTGACTGCCGTCAGGGGGATCAAGGCGGCGGTGGCGCCGTCTGCGATGCGGAACAGCGCGTATGCACGATGCCACGGAGGCAGGGGGGCCACGATGCGGCCAACACGTCACCCACCTGAAACCTCGCATCAATGGTCAGCCTGATAGCCGAGCGGCCCTTGGCTGGGCTGATGGCCCCTCTGGCGACCGTTGCATTGGCCCTGCTCTTGATGGCAGGCGCCGGCATGGCCGCCGTCAGGCTGGGCCTACCTCCAGCATTGGGGTACCTCGGCGCCGGCCTGTTGGCCGGGGCGTTCTTCCCAGAGGTCCTGTCCTCCCATGACATCGAGACCCTGGCGGAACTGGGTGTCCTGGCGTTGCTGTTCTTCATTGGCCTCGAATTGGATCTGAAGCGCCTTCGCCGAGCCCTCAAGGCCACCGCATGGAGCATCCCCTTCGACATCGCCGTCCCGGGTCTGGCCGTCGCCGCCATCGCCCGCATCGCGGGCTGGAGCTTCGCCGAATCCTTGGCGCTCGGCATGGCCATGTCCATCTCCTCCACACTGTTCGGCGAACGCCTCACGTCGGCCCCTGGGGTCGACAGGAAGACCCGTGAGCGAGTGCTCGGCGTGCTCGTCTCCGAAGACGTGGCTGCCGCCGGCTTGATCGCGTTGATCATCGTCCTTGGTGGAGGCGGCACCGGCTGGATCGGCCCCGTGGCCGCCATTGGCAAACTGCTGTTCTTCTTGGTGCTCCTCGCCGCCGGCGCACTGCTTGTCATTCCCCGCATCCTGGACGAAGTGGCCCGCCGCCACGTCCCCGAAGTCCTGGCCCTGTGGTCCACGGGCCTCGTCGTCCTAGCCGGCTACCTGGGTTACCTCGCCGGATCTCCCGAACTGGGCGCCCTCTTGGCCGGTGTCGCAGCTGCAGAAGCAGGCAGCAGATACGTGGTGCGCAACACCTTGGCCGGGGTCCGGGACCTCGCCGCAGCGGTGTTCTTCCTGAGCAGTGGCCTGGCAGTCGATGCCTTGGGTATCGTGGCGGTCTGGCCCGTGGTCTTGGCGGTCTCCGTGCTCTTCGCCTTCGGAAAGATCCTGGTGCACATGCCTGCGGGCATCGCGGGAGGCCTCAGCCTCAACGGTGCCATGCGCAGCGCCTTCGCCCTCGCCACGATCGGTGAGTTCAGCTTGATCTTGGCCGCAGTGGCAGAGGCAAACAACGTGGCCCACCCCGCCATGCGGGCCGTCGCCGTGGGCACCATGGTGGTGTTGTTGCCCACAAGCTCCCTGCTGACCCGTGCCGTGCCCTCCCTGGAGAAGCGGTTCTGGCGTCTACCCGGATCGATCCGACGCCGGGCCGTCTGGCTTGGGCAAGGCCTTGGTGGTCGCCGTAGCCGCATCAGCAAGGCCCGTGAATGGCAGACCCACGCCCGCGTCCTCGCGGTCAATGTCCTGCTCATCGTCGCCCTGTTCTTGCTGGCAGCCTGGCTGGCGCCCAAGGTCACCGCTCGGTTCGAGGGCATGGCCGTACCCCCCCGAGCCATCTGGTTCGGCATCGCTACGGGCCTGGCATTGCCCATGGTGCGAGCATCCTTCATGTCCTACAGGAAACTGGTCTGGGGCCTCGTCGGATTGCAGGAAGGCGAACGGGAAGGCGCCGGCAAGGTGCGTGAGCGCCTGGTGGATGCCTTGGTGACGATCGGGTTCGTGCTGCTGCTCTTGTTGGCCAGCTTGCGCTTCCCTCAGACGACGCCGTTCCTGGCAGCGGGTGCCGCCGTGGCGGTCATCATCGCTGCCATCGCATGGCGCCAGATGAACCGCTTCCACCAAGCCTTGGAAGCGACCCTTGGCCGCGTACTGGGCCACGACCCAGCCCATGCCCACTTGATGGACAGCCTGATGGACAAGTACCCGTGGGGCGTCAAGTTCGCTGCGGTCATCGTGCCTCCAGGCTCCCCGGTCTCCAATCGTTCCCTGCTCGAAAGCCGCATCTCCGGACTCTCCGGCGCCACCGTGGCGGTGCTACAACGTGGGCGCAAGGAGACCGTCAACCCGCCCCCGGACATGGTCATCCGACCTGGAGACACGCTCGTCATGCTGGGCGACCTGCACCAACTGGCACGAGCCGAAGCATTGGTGGTCGCACACGGCGACGCCATCCGGATGACAGCCCAGACCCAATCAGCAGTCGTCGAGGAACAGGAACTCCACGCGGAGTCTTCCTGGATCGGCCTGTAACTGGGCGAGATCCGCATCCGTGAACAGACCGGCACCCTCGTGGTCGGTGTCTGGAGCGGCACCCAGAACCACCCCACACCCTACCGCGCGGACCTCACGTTGCACGCGGGCGACCGCCTCATCCTCCTGGGCACCCCCCTGCAATTGCAGCGGGCTCGGCTGATGACCCAAGGCATCCCGGAAGCTGAACCCACGGAATGAAGCCTTCAACGTGGACTGGATGAAGTGGTCGTGGACCCCCTTTGGTGGCTCATCCCTGCCAGCATGCTTGCTGGGTTCATTGACAGCATGGTCGGCGGGGGTGGCGTCATCACCCTGCCAGCCATCATCGCCGCGGCCGCCTAGACAGAGCGCCCGAAGCACCCACCCATTCAACCCCGGCATCCGGCTCTCCGTCGACGACCGCCTCATCCTGCTCGGCACGCCCCTGCAGATCCAACGCGCCCATTTGCAGACCGAAGGCCTCCCTGAGGCGCAAGGGTAGCTTGGGACGATCCCCCGGCAACGGGAAAACTTTAGGCGGTGTGTGTGTGTGTGTTCACGGTCGCTGGGGGTCACAGATGCGTGAAACATCAGTCCCGAAGCCAGTCCGACGAACATCCTTGGTCGTCCTCATGCTCATCTTGGTGCCCAGTGCAATGGCAGGAACGCATCCGGCCCTTACGCCGCGCCCACCTGGCGCTGAT